>JALTEW010000079.1 GCA_027073795.1 bacterium
CTTGATGAGAGATAGGAGCTCTTTGTGGAAAAATAAATAATTCCGTGTTCCACGGATTCAAGATATTTTTTCTGAATGAATTCCTCGTGTTCGGATTATCCCTGAAAAATCTCCGCCATTCAATTCCACGGGTCATGATGCATGGTGTAATGAAGTACGCTTGGCGCATTGAGCCTTCGTTGCAATGTGACCTTGCCTTAATATTCTCCAAATACCTTTTCTCCATGATGGACATTCCGAGAGCTTCCAGAAATTCCCGCGTAGATATTCCTTTTTTAGGATGAACAAATTTGACAGCTCAAGTTTGACATTGATATAACGTCTTGGAGGAGGCGGGAATACATAATTATATCCCACCAGAATAATATTTCACTTTATTTCGAATATGGTTTAAGGCTATCTATACATGTTGAGCCATTTTGCCATTGCAAAATTTCATCTTCGCTTGAAGGCAAGTGGCAGGATCAATCTTCCTGCATATAAAGGTTCTACCTTTCGGGGAGGGTTTGGCCAAGCCCTGAGGAGTATGTCGCCCTCGTGGTATTCGTACTTTTTTGAGCCATCCAAGGCGTTTTCCGACCCGGACAGCTATTCCTGCAGGATCCCTAACCCCTACGTCCTGCTGCCTCCGTTGGACACCGAGAGAACGTATCTTAGGGGCCATGAATTTTCATGCGAACTAACCCTATTCGGCCAAGCCGCACGCCACTATTCAATATGCCTCGCCGCCCTGGAATTCCTGGGGCGGGGGCTCGGGATCGGGCATGGCAAGGGGAAATTCAAGCTGGTCGGCCTGGACGCCGCCCTTCCAGGTGAAAACAGTTCCCTGGGTGCTGACTACACCATAAGCGGCGATGACATCGCTGGGGCCGCTGTTTCAACCAGCGGGAAGACAGCTACTCTGCGCCTTGTCACCAGGTTGAGGTTAAAGGATCAAAATAGGCTGGTAGGCAGGGCGCCTGGATTTTCCGTCTTTTTCGGCAGGCTTATGGAACGCCTGAACGCCATCAGCCGCTATTACTGCGGCTGCGAAGCCGTGGACCGCAATGAATGGCAACGCCTATCGCGGCTCGCCCGCGGGATCAGGGTGAAAGAGGCCAAGGTTCGATGGGACGACTGGAGCAGGTTTTCCGGGAGGCAGAGGAGCTGGATGAGGTTTGGAGGGCTCCTCGGCACCGTCACCTACGAGGGAGACCTTGCGCCTTTTCTGCCCTACTTAGCCCTGGGAGAGTGGTGTCACGTGGGCGGGAAGACCAGCTTCGGCCTGGGGAAGTATGTAATGGAGAGGTAACGATGGACAAGGGTCATCTTCGATTGATATGCGGGGACCCGGAGGAGGTGAGGGACTACGTAAAGAATCCGGTGAGTTTCACGAGGTTCGTGTTCCCCTTTGCATACAGGCCCCAGAACAAGGGAGGTGGCCCTCTATTCTATAAAGAGGTCCATATTGCGACTACTCGAAAGAGAAAATATTTCACCAGGGAGACTGGAAACGCCCTCTACGACCGGGCGAAGTGGCTCCAAGTGCCGACCGAGATCTGGGAAAAAGAAAGTTTATGGGCCACGGGGGTGACGTTAAAGAGCCTCCAGAGCGGAAACGAATTCCAAGTGGCCATGTCCCCGCCAATGCTCGTGCTCTTCGAGTGGGACAAGGAAAAACACGAGGGAGCCGACATACTGAAGACCGGTTTTCTCGTGGTGGAGCTCTGGTTCCCGGACAAGGCTGATAAGGAAAACTCCGTTTCCTTCGACGACCTCCTTGATGTGAACGAGCTTTTCCGCTGCTTCGACTACCCGGAATACGAAAGTCACTGGGAGAGGTTTTACGATCTGTTGGGCACAGTGCCCACAACCCCTTTCAGTAAAGACGTTCACGGCCGTTACGAGAGGATTTGTGATCTGAAAAGTGATATCCATGCAGCCTACTTCAAGCGCTGGGGAAATCTCCTCTCCATCCCCGTCAAGGTTGACGGCGACATCTACAGGCTCATTCCGGAAGGCTTCACGGACAGGGCTGTAGAATATCTAACGGACCTCAAAGGGGATGAGGATGATCCTGAACACCCGGAAAGGTACCTCATATACAACGACTATAGGGCCTATGTCTGGAGTGCCGCCGTCCTGAAAGACGGGTGCAAGAGTCTCGGATGCGCCTTTTATACCAGCCAGACCCGTCCACACGAATACGGTCACTGGGTCAAATTTCTCAACGTGGACGCGCCGCATAGCGGTTCCCCCACTGAATTCGAAAAGGAGTGGGCCAAGGATCGGACCTACCGCAGGTGGGAGCACCTTGGCACCTGGTACGGCTTCAACTACCACGCAGGGGTGGCGGTCATGAAGCCCTCTGAGTTTCTATCCCACTTCCGCGAGATCTATTTCGACATGGCGCTCCAGCTTCTCTACCTCCGCGTAACGCTTTTCAGGTTCAGCAACAAACTCGCAGAAATCGCCGCCAAAGGGCCACCACTTGAAAGACATCGCAAGGACTTCAAAAGGATCCGGGGGCATTTCTCCATGTTCACCATTCGTTACCAGTATCCCCTGCTCTCCAACCAGCAGCAATGCATAGAGATGTACGAGATCGCGAGAAGGCATTTCGACATAGAGGATTTCTACAAGGAGGTGAAGTCCGAGATCGATGGCACCCACGAATACCTCGAGATGGTTCAATCAACGAAGCTTTCCAATGATGCTAATATCTTAGCTGAATGGGGTATCCCGTTGGCCGTGGCGGCCGTGGTGACTGGCCTTTTCGGCATGAACTGGAAGGATCTCGGCTTCATCGAGTGCTTCTGCAAGTTCCTTTCAGGAAAGGGATTATGCATGCCTGATTGTAATTTCTGGATCCTGACCATAACAACACTGGTGACGGGGATCGTCTCGTTTATTCTCATCCGTTGGTCTTTAAAACGAAAACATGACAAGGAATAAGCTATGGTGGGCTTTGAAAAACTGATGCATCCAAAGAGGTATCTTCCATGACTGAAACCAAGACATACTATCTCCGGGTGGAAGGCGTGAACCTCGCCAACTTCGTCTATGACACCGACAACCTGAGTACCATCAGGGGTGGCAGCCTCATGCTCCTGGAGCTCCCGAAGAAGGTGAAAGGGTGGCTGGAGGATTTCAAGAAGCCAAATGGGGAACCGGCGATCAAAAACGTGCAGGCCGTTTCCTGTGGCGCCTCCTGGGGCCTCTACAGCTTCGAGTCTTGCGATCCAGGTCAAGACCTTGTCCCGACAGCGGTTGCCGATCACGTACGGGATAGGCTAAAGGAAGGTTATTCCGAAAAAGATATAAGTATAAGCAAAGAGGTCCCCTTTGAGCCACGACACGCCACGGTGATGGTCGAGGTCATAGAGGCAGGGGAAAAGGAGGCCTATCAGGAGGACAGGGAAAGGCTCGCAGCCCTTGTGCGCTGGCGCCAGATGTGTTCGCCAACCGTTGCCTTTCCGTCTGTCAAATTCGAGCCAGTCACCGTGGAAAACGATGGGAAAGAGACAAAAAGGCGGGTGTGCGAGCTCGACTACGTGCGGCCTGCCGCACAGTGCAGTGAAGACTGGATCAACGGCAGGAAAAGGGCCGTGTCCGACTCCTCGTACAGCCGCTACC
Organism: bacterium; assembly: GCA_027073795.1. Classification (GTDB taxonomy): domain Bacteria; phylum Desulfobacterota; class S145-22; order S145-22; family S145-22; genus S145-22. The sequence goes on from JALTEW010000079.1 coordinate 3,616, forward strand.
AATACGGCTTCTGGGGCAAGAGCGACCAGTGGTACGAGGATGTAACCGGACTTAAGGGCCTGCCCTTATTCACCCATCACTTCCAGGAGCTCGCGGAGAAATACAGCGGCGACGAGGACCCGAACCCCAACATCGAGGGCAAGTTGGCGGTGATCTACCTGGACGGGAACCACTTCGGGAGGCTCCAGGGCGAACACTGCAAGACGCCGTCGGACCAGATGGCATTCGACAGGAAGTTGCGGGAGGAGTACCAGGCCGGCGCCCTTTGTTACCTTCTTGAAAAGATCAGGAATGATCCCGCGTGGATCGCCGAGATCACCGTGGACGAGAATCATCCCTTCCCAGAATGCCGGAACGGGGACACGATAGAAAAGATCCGCCTCGAGACCCTTCTCTGGGGCGGGGACGAGCTCATCTGGGTCGCCCCTGCCTGGCGTGGCTGGTGGCTCCTCGGGGAGTTCTTCAGGCTGGTGGAAGGGGGCTTCGACGGCAAGCCCTGGAGCTTCAGGGGAAATCCCCTCACCTTTGCCGCGGGCCTTGTCTTTTACCACAACACGGCCCCCATCTACCGGATAAAGGAACTGGCCCACCAGTTAGCGGAGATCGTAAAAAGTACATCGAGGGAGAAAAACATGGCCGCCTACCAGGTCTTGGAATCCTTCGACATGGCCGGACCGGACCTCGGGGCCCTGAGGAGCCGGCGGCGCCCCGACGTGGTAAGGGAGGAGGAGATGCTCATAGAAGGCGAAAAGATGCTGGACATAGGAAAATACTTCCAGGAGGTAAAGGATCGAGTTCCAAAACGCGCGCTCTACCGCGCGGTCCAGTGCCTCTATTCAGACCCGAAGGAAGTGGCAAGGCGCATCGAGGCCCTCGATGCCGAGCTCGATCCCGGGGCAAGGGACTGCCTTGAGTGCCTCAAGGCCTGCTTCAGTGAGGGGCACGGCATGTGGCTTCACCTCCTGGAGCTCTGGGACTACCTGGTGATGCCGCAGGGGGAGAGAGCCAGCCATGTATAGGGTGGATATTCCGGTAACGATCCACGTGGAAGGGCCCTTTATCACGCAGTCCACCGTGCCCGGTTCCTACGAAATCGACGCGGTGATGGCAAGGGATTCGGCGGGCAGGTTCTACGTTGCGGGAACCCACGTCGCGGGCAAGCTAAGAGAGGCCTGGGAGGAACTCCACAGTGTCCTCAAGGGGAGGAGTCCGGAACTCGTGCCGGACAAGCGCAGGATCAATGAGCTCTTGGGAGAGGCTTCCGGCCAGGTTGATGAGGATGAATTCGATCCCCTCCCCAAGCTCCTTCACCTTTCGGACTTCGTGTGTCAGTACCCCGGGGCCGGGGCAAGGGCGCGCTACCACATAGAGATGGACGAGCTTGCCGGCGCGGTGAAAAAGGGCGCCATACTGGTGATCGAAAGCCCCTTTGAACCGGGAGAGACCGTGCCCTTTGCCGGAAAGGTCACCTTTCTTGCCGGTAACAAGGACCAGGCGGAGCTCACCCGGGAACACATCCGCTCCGGCATGGCCTGGATAGACCAGCTGGGCGCTTTCGCCTCTGTGGGCTTCGGCCGGGTGAAGGACGTGGAGGTGGGGCGGGCCCGGTACCGGCCGTGCCCGTTGGAAAAGACCCACCCCCGGGTAGAAAAGAGCGGGTTCGGGCTTGCGATCATACCAGAGGAGCCCTTCTGCATAGCGAGGCGGCCTACGAGGGAAAACAACCTCTTCGTGTCCGAGGAGATCATACCAGGAAACGTCATTATCGGGGCCATCTCCCGGATGCTCGAGCGGATAGGCGCCCTGGAAGAAGGCTCGCCCTTTCACGAACTCTGGGGTAATCTTTCCGGTATCCGGGTGCTCCACGCCTTTCCCGCCAGGGACTGCTTCACGCGCCCTGTAACCCCTCCCCTTTCCCTGGTAAAGGCAGGGAGCGCGCTCTACGATGCCGCCCTTCTCAAGGGCCCCTGCCTGATAGACGGCAAGGCCCCCGAGTTCAGCGTGGACTGGAAGGACGAAAGCGATGTTAAGATACGCTTCGGCTGGCCTGCCCTAAGGCGCGAGCTCAGGGTGAGAACGGCCATAGATCCGGAAATGCGCCGCAGCGAGGAGGAGAAGCTCTTTGCCTACGAGATGATCGTGCCCGACGGCCGCTCGTGGCTTACCAGGGTGGATGCGGAAAGGATCGAAGAGGAAGGGGTGCGCCTTGAGGTCCTGAACCAGTTAGCAACCCTTCTTGAACTGGGTATCCTCGGGATCGGCAAGACCAAGGCCACGGCAAGGGCCGTTATCCTGGGAAACGGGACCGTTCGGGACATCACCCGGACAAAAAGTATTGACGGCCTTATAGGCTACGACACGGTGGCGATCATGCTCCAGAGCCCGGCACTACTCCTCTGCCCGAAGGGCCTTCTTGAGGGAAGTGCCGCACTTGATGAAACAAGCGGGCACAAGGAACTCCTCCAGGCATACAAGGTCGCCTGGAAAGCCCTATGCCCTGGCCTTGATCTCAGGCGGTTCTTTGCCATGCAGCGCCTCTCAGGGGGAACGTACCAGCACTTTCGTTTCAGGAAAAAGGCGGCCTATTACTATCCCTGGATACTGACAGAGGCGGGAAGCGTATTCGTGTTCGAGGTAAAGGATTGGAAAGCGGCACAAAAGGCCCTGGAGACGTGGCTTAGCCGGGGCCTTCCCATCCCCGATCCCGTAAGGAAATTCTACTGCATTCCAGGAGACGAGGACGAGCAGTGGAGTTACTGCCCCTTCATACCGCAAAACGGGTTCGGGGAGATTGCGGTTAACCTTCCTGTGCACAGGCGCCTCTGCCCTCCCGGCAAGGCAGTCACCCCGATAACCATTGTCCAAGGAGAAGAATGATGGCACCCGAGCGAAAGACATGGAGTTTCCGGCCAAGGTGGCGGATAAGGGGCCTGCTACACACCCAGAGTCCGCTATTCGTGGGTTCAGGCGACACATTCGAGCATCCCGAGATAAAGAAAGACGACGGGACACGGGCAGAAGTCCAGGCCTTCACCAGGGCCGGAAACACCCCGTTTATCCCTGGGACGACCCTGAAAGGTTACCTGCGGAACCGGATATGGCAACTTGCCCAAGACAACAAGGAGGTCGAGAAGCTGGTCAAGGCCCTCTTCGGCAAGGGCCCGGGAAAAGAAGCGAACAGGAACCAGGGACAAGGAGGAAAGGCCAGGTTCCACGACGCCCTGCTGATCTCAAGGCGCGTGGAGCCCACCCCTCTTCCCTGCTGGAACCCCGAGACCCAGACCTTTATCGAGGCCCACAACTGCCTGGACAGGGTGACGAAAACCGTTGCCGAGAAGATGCTCTTCTACCAGGAGACCGTGCCTGCCGGGGTAGGTTTCGCCGTAGAGATCACCGGGAAGTTCGGCCCTGAGGATACCCTTGCAGAAAAGGAGGTGGCCCTCCTGCTGGCATCACTCGAGTGGTTTTCAGGGAAGGCTGAAGAAGAGGGGCTCTCCCTTGGAGCGGACACGGCAACCGGCAAGGGGAGACTCCTCTGGGAACTCGAGGAGGTCTCGGTCATCGAGGAAAGCGATGTGAAAGGATGGCTCGCTACCCCGCGCTCCCGTCCGTTTTACAGAGAGCTTTACCGGCCGATCGGCCCTGACCGCGAGAAAGGGCTCCTTTCGGCGGGAAGGGCCCTTCTAAGGCCCGGCCCGAAAGAGAACATCACCATCCCCGTCGTGATCCGCTTTGATTCCCACTTCCTGGTAAACGATCCCCCTTCTCCCCCTGAGGCCGAGAAAAAGAAAAAGGATTTGGAGAGCGAGATCGCCGATCACCGCCCCTTGCGGGATGAACAGGGGCAGGCGGTCCTTCCCGCCTCGTCCGTAAGGGGCGCCCTGAGGAGCCAGGCCGAGAGGATCATCCGCACCCTTGGAGGCAAGGCCTGCCACCCGGGAACCCCGGGAGCATGCAGGTCAACAGTTCCTCGCAGGGACTACAAGGACCTTTGCCCGGCATGCAGGGCGTTCGGTGCCCCCGGATGGAGGTCACCGGTAAGGATATCGAACTTCAGGCTGGTGGAGAGCAGGGGAGAGACGACCCAGGAGCTCTTGGCGATAGACCGCTTCACGGGAGGGGGAAAGCACGGGGCGAAGTTCAACGTCCAGGCCGTCTACCAGCCGGTCTTTAAAGGCGAGGTAGAAATCGAGCTCGGCAGGCTCGCCCAAGTGGAGGCAAACGACCCTCCGGGCGAGGGCAACTGGGTGCTGGGCCTCCTCGCCCTTCTCCTCCGGGACCTCAAGGAAGGAGACATCACCTTCGGCTTCGGGGCCTCCAAGGGGTACGGGAGCTGCACAGCGGAGATCGGCTGCTGGGATGATGAAGGGTTTCGAAAAAAGGCCAGGACGGGCCTGGATAACTTCAGAAAAATGGTGCAGAAGCAAGGGGGAGACGATGGATAGAGACGGATTGATCGCACGAGACATAATAAAACCAAATCCATCCGATCTATCCGAGAAGGAGCAGGAAACCATGAGTGCAACTACTTCACGTGCTAGAAGCCAAAAATTCCACAACCCCTATCACTTCGTTCCGGTCAAGAAACCTGATTTCGACCAAGAAGGACTAAGTTGGCTGGATATTGAAAGAAGCGATGCCAACCGCAGGGAAGGGCTGAGGAAAGGCATCCAGGAAAAAGGATGTACACACGACAGGTACCTTCCCGGCAGGTTCCATGGAAGGATCATCTGCTCCCTTACCACAAAGACCCCGATCTTTGTGGGCGCAAGGCGCGTAAGCGAGGGCAGTGACTCTGAACCCGCAAGGGTCGCCCCCTTTGAACTCGCGGGAAGACCCGCAATTCCTGCCTCCACCCTGCGCGGCATGATCTCCTCCGTGCTCGAGGCAGCGAGCAGCTCGGCGCTCAGGGTGCTTGATAAGAGGATGCTGTCGGTGCGTAAACCGCCCGAAAAACCCCTGAGAAAAATAGGAATAGTCAAAGTAAAAAAGATAGAAGAAGGCCGAAAGAGATATTTCGTCTTTCCATTGCATCCACAAAAAATAAAGGCCTTTAGAGATGGGAAGGATTTGGATAAAAAGCCTCTTATCACTTATTCCAAGAAAAACCCGCAATTTTATCTTTACAAAAGAGATCACAATGGAAGGCCGATTCTCAAGAGAGAAGAGAGCGTTCGTGAAGATGACCGCGCAAGCTACAAAAAGGGGATAGTGCGCCATTTCCCCTTCCCGCCCAGCAAGTGGGATCTCTTCTTGCCATTTGAGGGCCTTGAGGGCCTTGATAACGAAGGATTGATCGAGATTCCAGATGAAGTGGTTAAGAAGTTTCTATCCCTGGCCAACGAGAGGGCCAAGGCCTGCAAAAAGGGGGACAAGGAACTCTTCCCCTACTTACCGAAGGGTGCACTTCGAAATGAAAATGGCCGTGATGATATCACGGTCGAGCTGAAAGCAGGCGACATTATCTTCTTTGACAAAAAGGAGATTTCCGAGATTGCATTTTCCTCCATTTGGAGGATGAGCTGGGGCGGCACTGTGCATGACTTTTTTTCAAATATCCATCCAGAACTCCTGCCCTTCAACCCTGAACGTCAAAAGGTGAGCCCCGCCGAACTCATCTTCGGTTTTGTGGAGGACTGGACAGACAAAGAAAAGGGAGAGTCCGACAAGGCGCTTGCATACGCCGGGAGGGTCCTCTTTTCCCATGGGATATTGCAGGAAGAGGAGGGAAAGGAACCGTACATGGACGAGGTTACGCTCAAGATCCTCGCCTCGCCAAAGCCCCCTTGCCCGTGCATGTATTTTTATTGTAAGAAAAACGGAAGCTATGTATTTCCTTCAAAGGCTGAACCAAAACCCATGAAAAAGAGATTTACTCCCCAGGGCAGGAAGATGTATCTTCACAAAAACATAGAGATAGATGATAGCCCGTGGGAGGCCGAAAAACCTGAGGAAAATTGCAAGCAGAAAGCCAAGATTACGCCGCTTAAGTCTGGCTCTACATTTCATTTCCATATCGACTTCGAGAATCTCACTAAAAACGAACTTGGCCTGCTTCTATATTCGCTCAGGCCATCCCCTGATTTTATGCACAAAATAGGCATGGGAAAACCCATCGGCCTTGGCACTGTAGAGGTAACGCCCCTGGTTTTATTGACAATAGACAGGACAAAACGTTACGAAAAAGAAAATCCGTTCGAAGACGGCCCGCGATTCGGTGAGGTCTACGGGATTGCATCCAAAGGCAAAGAAGAATTGTCGGCCATATTGGATAGTTTTGGCTGTTACGGGGAAGAAGCTAAGGCCTTGGGTAGCGTAGAGCAAATCGGGTCTATCGATGAACTTTCATCATATTTTGCAGGGCAAATGGACAAAGATATAAAAACAGCTCTAGAACTTATAGGCGATCCCCGATCGGTTGAAGCCCCTGTTCTCTACCCATATTGTCACAACCTTGGGCCGGAGAAAGAACTCTTCAAGTGGTTTGGGCAAAATGAAAAGAAGAAAACACAGTTTCTTGAACCAATAGAAGGTGGCAAGATCAAGCTAAAACCATTAACTACTGAATATTGCGATAAAAATGACTGACCAGAGCAGCACGTTAAACGACGCATACTTTGACAGGAACCAGGCGGTGATGGCCTTGGGCCGCCTTGCCATGAAACTCGGCTACAAGGCGGGTCTCAAGGAAGATCCAAACGAACCCGATTGGCCCGTGCTGATGGTTGATCTTCCTACTGGACAGGTGGGGTGGCATCTGCCCAAAGAAGAAATCCTTGGCGAGTGGCCAAAATACGATGGGGAATGGGATGGTCATTCGCTGGAAGAGAAAAGGAGGCGCTTGAAGGAATTTATAGAACAAACGTGACAAAAAAACACTTTCGGCCCACTGGCAAGAATGAAATTTGACTGGATAAAGGGGAAACCTGTTTTATAATAAAATCATATGGTTCAATTATAGATAAAAATTTCTGCGGGCAGTATATTGATTTTGCTAAAAAAATTTTGATAAAAGGAAAAGAACAACCTGATTTATGATCAAATCCATGAAAAGGGCCGCAAAGCCCTTAAAACATCAAGTGAAATCAGATGGTTTAGGAGGTACTGTTTTGATTGACCGGATTTGTTGACGGGATGGAAACATAGCTCATGTAAGACCCAGCAACGCCATCTCCGTTTTGATTGACCGGATTTGTTGACGGGATGGAAACTAATCCTTGCCTCTCGTTGTTAATCAATGCAGTTTCTGTTTTGATTGACCGGATTTGTTGACGGGATGGAAACTCAGCTAGATCCCATTGATCAAAATCAAGTGGAAAGTTTTGATTGACCGGATTTGTTGACGGGATGGAAACTCTCCGCTCCGCTCCGAAATTTTCGGGAATGACACAAGTTTTGATTGACCGGATTTGTTGACGGGATGGAAACAGTGAGGGATTTGACGGACGAATTTGTCTCATGATAAAAGATGATGGTTTCTCTTTTTCTATAGGTGGGGAATCGTAATGAAGTCCGTGAG
>JALTEW010000080.1 GCA_027073795.1 bacterium
GGATATTATGCGAAGAAAAGGTAGAACCTCACAATCTGAAGGATATAACCAGCAAACTGGTAAACGGAGCCGAGAATCATTTATAGTCTCTTATAAATATTCAGGCAGGCCGTATCAAACTATTAAGCTAGATAATCCACCGCCAAATGTGTCAGTGAGCTATGGATTTATCTTCGAGGAGGATTAGATGGGTTCAACATCGCGAGTTCCAAGTTCTGTGTACAGTATCGTTTGGACGGATACCGGCGCTAATACGAACGTTGCGCCGGATACCGATACCGCTATTTCAATCTCGAAAGCAACTAGCATCGTAGTGCAAGCAGATTCAACGCATGCTTCGAATACTGCGACCGATATCGACATCAATGTGATAACGAGCGTAGATGGAACAAACTACGACAATGTGAATTACACAGGTATCACGAGCATGGGCGATAACCAGATCAAGACCGTATCAGTACCGCCTGGCCCCGCTTATCTGAAGCTTAGGCTCGATGTAAATTCAGCCGGAACCACGGGCTATGTTACGTGTCGCGTTTTTATCACGTCAGAAGGATGATACATGAAGCGAAAATTAACCAGAGAGTGGTTTCAAAAAGAATACTGGGAAAAGCAACGAAGCACAACCAGTATCGCTAAAGAGTTATCAGTGTACCCTGCTGACGTAGGACGCTTTATGGAATCACTTGGTGTGCCCCGACGAACAAAGCAAGAAGCAGTAGCACGCCATGTACTCCTAACAACGTTTGCCCTAGAAACTATTAATGGACAGTTATTGGGCGACGGGCATCTAGAATACAATGGGTATCGCGCAGCCTCCCTTACATTCTCTTCAAAATATGAAGATTATCTAGCGTGGCTTTTTTCAATATTTGCATCCTTTGGCATAGAACAGAGCGGTAGAATCTCCAGATATGCGCAGAAAACTCGTAATGCTACTCTATTTTGTGCCCGGACGCGATACTACCGAGAATTTATTGATTTAAGGAGGCTATGGTATCCTGAAGGACGCAAAGTTGTTCCGAAAACCCTCCTACTCACACCCAGATTGACTCTGCATTGGTACCTAGGAGATGGTTGTCTAAATCATCCTAAGAAAGGAAGAACATGTATAAGGATGCATACCAATGCGCTGCCGGTTGAGGATGTCGAGTTTTTAGCTTCTCAGTTGACCCATCTAGGATTCTATGCCCGGCGCCAACCATTTGATAACACTATATATATAAATGCAGACAGCACGAAAGCATTTCTGCAATGGATTGGGCCTTGTCCGGCAGAGATCCAACATCGCTATGGTTATAAATGGGACCTCCAGCACTCAATGCATCAGTGGTTGCGGGAGAGACGCTAATGGCCACTATACAAAACCTTCTGAAGAACGCTCTCTGGGATGCCATTAAGGGCAACGCTACGCTTTGGGACTCAGTTGGAGGGAGGGTGTTCTATATCCATCCGGTCGCGGGCGTTAGCTATCCATATATGACTTATAGCTTCGCCGCATCAGGTCCGTTTAATGTAATGCAAGGTAGCGGCCCGGTCGCATATACGATTCCTGTGTTCTTCGACATCTTCTCGCAATCGAGCGTGACGACGCAAGCCGAGGAGATCCAGGCGTATGTTCATAGTCTCTTTGATATGGTATCGCTAAACATTACCGGGTATTCCCCTGTGAAGTTCCTCCGAGCAAGTGAGATAATGCTTTATGATCAAGAAACCCAGATCTGGCATGCGCAAATCGGATACGATGCGATTGCTTCCAAGGACTGAATGCGCTAAGATGGAGTTGAAATGAGAAAAAGCAAACGCCCAAAGAAAAGATTGCTAGAAGAAATGATCAATCAGGGCATGTCCCAAGCCCAGATTGCGCGATATTTTGGCGTCTCCCGCAGTACGCCCTCGGTGTGGTATCATCGATATGGACTAAAGAGCCCTAAAGCACCGCCGCGGTACGCAAATATCCCTCCAGATCATTTGCCAAAATACCGAAGGAAGATGTGGCTAGAAGAACAATATGTCTTAAAGAGGCGTCGCACGGCCGATATAGCGCATGAATGCGGTGTCAGCCCACCTACTAGCCTGAATGCATTACGCGAATTCAATATTCCTATCCGTCATAAAGAAGATCCCGCTCCATATAAAGATAAATGCTGGTTAAGACATCAATATATAGTTTTGGGGAAAACATTCCGAGAAATCGGCAAAGAATGCAATGTAGATCTTACTACACTTTCGAAATGGGCAAAAAGGCTTGGAATTCAATCACGAGATTGGAATGAGGAGAAGGCTAATCATGTGGAACTCAATAAAGAAGCACGTGAATTCATCTCCGGTGAGCTGTTAGGCGATGGATGTATTGCTATGAATGGAGAGCGATCAGCGTTCATCAGCTATGCTTCGCAGTATCGATCTTATCTTGAATGGTTGGAAAAGCAACTTAAGGATTTTGGTATCAGAACCCAATATATCAAGCAGGAATCTAGTAATTGGGGCAGTTACTTCCACTACGTCTCTTTATCTTATCGAGAACTAGTCGCTCTGCGAAATGAGTGGTATCCTCAAGGGAGAAAAAGAGTACCAACAACGCTGAAATTAACCCCACTGATGTGTCGACAGTGGTACATTGGCGATGGGACGCTTGGGCATCACCCTGGAACCGCAACCAACATCCGCTTTTTTACAAATGCTTTCCCCAATCCCGATATCATTTTCTTGGCAGAGCAGCTGCGCTCTTTAGGCTTTAAGATTACGATGCCCAGAAGTGAACCCACAATTTCCATTGGGAAGCAGTCCGTTTCGGACTTCTTAGACTGGATTGGTCCTTGCCCTCCGGAGATTTTGCCTATCTACGGTTATAAATGGGATTTAAACCACAAGAAACAGGAGTGGATTGAGCGCATCCGCCCTATGCTTATGGCTAGCTATCATACAAATAAAGAGAAGGGAGGTGATTATGCATGAGTACGTTCAGCGGAATCGACGGGTACTTGCTTGAAGGCTCAACTGTTGTAGGTGAATTAAATCACTGGTCTTTGACCCTGACTAGTGCATCCAATGATGTTAGCGCCTTTCAAGGTAGCGGCTGGGGATCATTCAAACCCGGGTTACTGACTTGGACCGGGACAGGATCGGGCTTTTGGGACCTCACGGATACAGGCCAGGCCGCTCTCTGGACTGCTGCTACTGGCACATCATCTATCGAGCTATATTTCCATACCAATGATGACTATTACTACTACGGAGCTGCTAATTTGACATCGATTGCAATTGATGATACGTTAGCAGGAGTTGCTACAGTAACGTTCAATTTCCAAGGGACAGACACATTGCATCAGAAGGTGAGTTAAGCTAACGGGCTGCCCGGCTAGTCCGGGTGGCCCTTCTTTGAAAGGAGTGAGAGTGCATATTCTGGTAGGAATCAGCACATATACGCAGGATTTAAGATATCCTGTTATGGGG
>JALTEW010000081.1:0-661 GCA_027073795.1 bacterium
GGGTTTACCCTCATTGAGGTCATCGTGGTCATTGCCGTGGTAGCTATCCTGGCCGCGATTTTGACGCCAACCGTGGTAAAAAACATCGATGACGCCAAAATCAGCCGGGCCAAAAACGAGGTTCAGGTGATCGGTGCCGCCATGACGTCCTTTTACAAGGACCTTGGGCGGTGGCCCACATCCAACGGGACAGCAAACAACCCTGATTACATCTATCTCCTGTATGGCCCCGGAAACGCGCCGACCTCTGGCGGGAATAACACGGTATATTGGAGAAAGGATGCCGGGTGGCCTGCCGCACGAAAAGATACCTTTACAAACCATTTGATTGAAAACGACCCAAAGGATGCTGATGTTAGTTATCCAGTAACGGGTGAATATAAATGGCACGGGCCCTATCTGGCAGAGATCAAGGCCGATCCCTGGGGAAGTCACTATGCGTGCAACGAAGCCTATTTTTATTCGGGAGCGGGAACGCCCAACGCCGTGTGGGTCTGGTCGGCGGGCCCGGACAGGCAGTCCGATACGCGCGTGAATCAAGCCATGAGTACCGCGCAACTTGGCGACGACGACATCGGCGTACGCCTGAAGTAAAATAGCAAAAATTAGTAAAAAGGAGGCAAAATGAAATTCAAAGAAAACACAGGATTTACCCTCATTG
>JALTEW010000081.1:671-11065 GCA_027073795.1 bacterium
ATTTTAACCCCCACCATCGCGAAGCAGATTCAGGATTCAAGAATCTCACGGGCCAAGAACGAAACGCTCGTCATCGGTGCGGCCATCGCTGATCTCCACAAGGATACCGGCTGGTGGCCGTATACCAACGCCAATGGACCTTCAGCTAAAGCTTCAGGCGGGGTGGATCGGATCCTTGGGGACCGCTCCACTGTCCCAACCGGCGCGGCTTCTGGCGCCGGCGCTGGGGCCCAAAACTGGGGAACCTATGGAGCAACCAAACCCATTTATGACTATCTCTATTATAACAATCCCGATGACGACACGGGAGATAGCAACCAAAACCAACCGGGTCAGGACTATCCTACCACCGGTGAGTTTAAATGGAACGGCCCTTACATCAAGGGTAAACTCCTCGACGATCCCTGGGGCCGTTCTTATGTGGTCAACGCACGATACTTCCCGGGCAATACCCCTTCCGTAACCAACCGGCACCATGTGTACGTCCTTTCCGCCGGGCCGGATCATCTCTGGTCCACGCCTTACAGTGATGGAGCACCGGAAGAAGAAATCATGGGGGACGACATCGGCTTCCGCATCTGCGTAAGAAAATAACCGCTTTGGGGTCAGGGCTTGAATCTTGAATTTTCGTTTTCAATACACTCCCCTAAGTTTCTTGAAATTCAAGATTCAAGCCCTGACCCCATTTGTAACGGCTTCACCCTGATTGAGGTGATTGTCGTGATCGCCGCCATTGCCATCCTGGCGGCAATTCTAACGCCGGTGATTGCCAAAAACATCAAGGACGCCAAGGTTTCCCGTGCCGCCGGCGACGTCAAGGTCATCACCGCCGCGGTCGGGGATTTTTTCAAAGACATGAAGGAATGGCCCATCCTGATTGATGCAGCCAAACCTATCGGGCCGGACAATCATCTTTATCTCCTTGTCGGATACGGAAAAGACGGTGTCACGAGCGGAGGAACCACCCCTGACTGGAATCAGGCGGGTGGGTGGCCCGCGGAGAAGATTGATCGGATGGAAAATCACCTCATGAGAAACCATCCGCCTCTCCATCAATATGACCCAACCCTCTGGCATGGCCCCTACATTGCCCGTATTACAGCGGATCCGTGGGGAACCCATTACAGCATCAACGTGGCGTATCTGACGCCTTATCACCCGGAGGGTGAAGTCGTCTGGGTCATCAGCGCAGGGGAAAATAAAACCTGGGAAACGGAGATTGCCCAGAAAAACAATGCCATCGTTATTGGAGGAGACGATATCATCTTCAGGATAAAATGAAAGGAGGCTGCAAAATGAAAAGAATCAGGAATACGAAGGGGTTTACCCTCATTGAAATCATCGTGGTCATCGCTGTTATCGCCATTCTGGCCGCGATCCTGGCACCCCAGATCGCCAAGCACATCAAGGACGCAAAGGTCGCCAAGGCACGGGCGGACGTGAACACCATCGCCGCGGCCATCGGGGACTTCTACAAGGATACCGGCCGCTGGCCCACGGCAAATAACGCCACGGGAACCACGGGAACTTCAAGGACGAACGACGGGATCTATGTTCTTTACAGTAACCAGGGAACCCACGCGGCAGGTCATAGCACCGCAACAAATTATTGGATCACCTGGGCCGGCATCTCGTCCCGAGGAGACACATTCCGCAACCAGATGGTTCTGAACTGGATCCTGGGAAATTCAGGCTGGCACTATCCCATCAAAACAGGCGCCCCATCAGGCCTTTCCCTGACGGATGTTCTGGGATGGCATGGCCCTTATCTTAAGACGGTTTCATCGGACCCCTGGGGACACAAATACTACTGCAACGTCCTTGCCCTCTATTATGGGCAGGGGACCTATCTCTACGACCAGTGCTGGGTGATCTCTTCCGGCCCCAACGGGACCATCGAAACGCCGGTGGGAAGCCCTATTGGGAATCCCCAGACAGGCGAAATCAACAGTGACCCCATCGGCGGGGGAGGCGGCGGCGACGATATCGGTACAATGCTAAAATAAAAAAAAGAGTGGGGCCCATGACAAATGACATTGAGCTTCAGAACCTATCGAAAAAATATGTTTCTTCCGGCGGAATAAAAAAACGGGAACAGTGGGCCGTTAAGGATGTAAGCCTAAACATCGCCCGGGGGACAATCTTCGGTTTTCTGGGACCTAACGGCGCCGGGAAGACCACCACGATCAAAATGATGATGGGGTTGACCCGCCCGACAACTGGAACTGTTTCCCTTATGGGAGCCCCTCACACGGATTTCAGGGTAAGAATGGGGATCGGGTTTCTCCCGGAAAACCCCCAATTCCCCCAAACACTCACGGCCCGGGAAATTCTCATCTGGTCCGGTGAGATGATGGGCATGTCCGGCCCGCACCTTGCAGAAAAGGCTGATAACCTGTTGAAACAGGTCCAGCTCGATACGTCCGGAAGAAAAAAGGTCGGGGCGTTTTCCAAGGGCATGATTCAGCGCCTGGGAATCGCCCAGGCCTTGATTGCCTCGCCGGATATCCTGATTCTTGACGAGCCCCTCTCAGGGCTGGACCCCCCGGGACGTCAAATGGTATCGGAACTCCTCCTCGGGGCGCGAGAAAAGGGGAGCACCATTTTCTTTTCCTCTCATATCCTTTCCGATGTCAAGGCTCTCTGTGACGAGGTGGGACTCATTGTCAACGGCAGGCTCAAGGCCCGGGGAACCCTTGAAACAGTCTTTCACCTTGAGGGAGAGCATTCCATCGACTCACTCGACAGGCGCTTCGCGGAGGTCATCTACACCGATGCGTAAGGTCCTCGCCCTTGCCCGAATAACCTTTCTCCAAGGGATTCGCAGCCGGGTGTTTTATACCCTCCTGTTTTTTGGCGCTGTCCTTGTTCTCAGCACGGTTGTTCTCAACCAGATGACCGTGGGAGACCCCACCAAGATTATCCAGGATCTGGGGCTGGCCACTTTGTCTCTCTTCAGCCTGTTAATCATTCTCTTTGTCGGGAGCCAAATCCTTGGCAAGGATATGGAAAGCCAGACCATCTATCTGATCCTCAGCAAGCCCATTGGCCGGGGGCAATATCTCACGGGGAGATTCCTCGGTATCCTGGTCATTCTTTACGCGAACATGGCCGCCTTTTCCCTCATGATTCTGCTCCTCAACGCCCTTTACAGTCACAGCTTGAAATGGTCCCTGTTCATTGCTGCGGGACTGACCGCCCTTGAAATGGCTATTCTTCTCGCTTTTCTCGTATTCTTTTTCATCTTTATCACCCCCACGCTGGCCCCTTTCCTGGTCTTGGCTGTTTTTGTCATCGGGCACACCACCACGGAGGTCAAGGCTATTTTCGCCCACAAACACGGGATTTACCATACCTTTTCCCTTGCCCTTTATTATCTGTTCCCCAATTTCGACCTGCTGAGCATTCAGACCGAGGTGGTTCATAATATCCACATTCCCTTATCTCACTTATTCTATGGGCTTGGATACAGCTTGGCCCTGATTACATTGGTTCTGATCGCATCTTACCTTATCTTTCGAACCAGAGACTTTTAAATGAGGGTACACCTTGAATCTTGGATTTCCAGGCTTTGCTAATGAGAGGTAATCACGGAGATAAAAAATTCAAAATTCGAGCCCTGACCCTACTGTGTTTTCTCCCTGTTCTTCTCCTCTTGTCGGTCTTTTTCAATGTCAGGCTCACCACCATCAAACAGTCATACCCATCCTTTACCGACCCCGTTTTTCTCCCTTCCGCCGAAGCTCTCCGTCTCGCAAGCCTCAATTTTGAAGGCCTAACAGCGGATCTCGTCTGGATTAAGGGGGCCATCTATTTTGGAAGCCACTATCGCCAGCGGGGCTTCCGGTTTCAGTGGATGGAAGGTCTGTTGAACCTTGCAACCGATCTCGATCCCATGTATTATGACGTGTACTGGTATGGGTCAAGCCTGCTTCCGGAGGTGCATCAGTCTATTCGGTTGTTGGAGAAGGGGATGAAATATTTTCCAAACGACTGGAAATTTCCTGAAATGATAGGCTTTAACTACCAATATTACCTGAACGATTACAAGTCCGCCGGGAAATATTATGAAATCGCCTCCACCAAACCGGGGCATCCTCCCTTTGTCCCCTCCCTTGCCAGTCGCTTCTACACACAGGCCGGAGAGTTAGATGCCGCGATCCGCGTCCTGAAAAATTTCTATAACACCACTAAACGGTGGGATCTCAAGCAGGAATTCGGTCTGAGGATTGTGCAGCTTCAGCAGATTAAACACCTTCAGGCGCTCGTGGACCGGTATCACCAAATTTTTGGGCATTATCCCAAAACCCTTCAGACGTTGACGCGAGAGGGGTTGATTGAAACACTCCCAAAAGAGCCTTTCGGCGGCTATTACTTCATCGATCCACACGATCATCGAGTAAAAAGCAGCACAGATCCCTTGACGACTCCACCGAAAGGGAGGAGGAGACATGGCCAAGGGTAAATTAGGAGAACGCCTCATCTCTATGGGGATCATTACTCCCGATCAACTGGAGCTGGCCCTCAAGGAACAGAAACGAACCGGCAAATACCTGGGGGAAGTGATCAACTCGCTTGGGTTTGCCACGCAGGAAGCGGTTCAGACCGCCCTTGCTATGCAGTCCGGCGTCAATTACGTCAACCTGAAGGATTATCTGATTGATCCCGACGCGCTGAAACTCGTCCCAGAATCCTTTGCCAGAGAAAAACTCCTCGTTCCCCTCTCCGCCGAGGGAGACACCCTGACCGTTGCTATGGCAAACGTTTTTGACCTTCCCGCTATTGACGCCCTTCAGCAGATGACCGGTTACTTTATCGACGTCAATGCAGCCAGCGAGACAGATATCCAGCACGCCATCGACCAGTACTACGGCAAGACCCAATCCCTGGAGGAAATCATCCAGGAGGCTGTCAAGATTGCCGAATCAGAGGGAGGAACAGGTCTTGGAGAGGACATGGGCACGGCCCCCATCATCCGACTGGTCGATCATCTCATCGTGGAGGGGGCCAAACAGCGCGCCACCGATATTCACATCGAACCGGAACGACAAGTGGTCCGGACACGATACAGGATTGATGGCATCCTCCAGCAGGGCATCTCCCTTCCCAAGATTCTCCAATCCGCCCTGATCGCGCGCATCAAAATCATGGCGGGGATAAACATCGCTGAAAGTCGGGTTCCCCAGGACGGTAGGATTCTCTTTCATATAGGGAAGAGAAATATCGACCTCCGCGTTTCCACTATGCCAACCATTTACGGGGAAGATATCGTCATCCGCATCCTTGATAAGGAAAACCTTATCCTTGGGCTTGACAAACTGGGGTTTTCACCCGAGCATATCACCCTTTATCGGCAGCAGATCAATCGCCCGCATGGCATCATTTTGGTAACAGGGCCAACTGGCAGTGGAAAAACAACCACCCTCTATTCCACCTTGAGCCATATCAACAACCTTGAACGCTCCATCATTACCCTGGAAGACCCCGTGGAATACGAGCTGACTGTTATTCGGCAAACCCAGATCAATCCAAAAGCGGGACTGACCTTTGCCAACGGCCTCCGCTCCATCCTGCGCCACGACCCCGACATTATTTTCATCGGAGAAATGAGAGATGCCGAAACGGCAGACATGGCCATCCGGTCCGCCCTTACCGGCCATCTTGTGCTTTCTACCCTCCATACCAACGATGCCGTGGGAAGTATCCCCCGTCTCCTCAACATGGGGGTTGAGTCCTTTCTCCTTGCCTCAGCCCTGAATGCTGTGATTGCCCAACGCCTGGTGCGAGTCATCTGCCCCAACTGCAAGGCGCCTTATACCCCGGAAGAACGCCTCTTGAAGCGGTTCGGCATCCCCTCCGATTCCAGCATTACCTTCTATCACGGAACCGGTTGCCCTTCTTGCGGGAACACGGGTTTTCGCGGCAGGATCGGTATCTTTGAAATACTTACAGTAACACCCCGCATGGAATCCCTCATCATGGAAAAACAGGACTCCCAGGTCCTTAAGGAGGCCGCCCTTTCTGAGGGGTTTGTCACCATGGAGCAGGACGGCATACGCAAGGCCACAGCGGGGATTACAACCCTTGAAGAGGTGGAAAGGGTGGTTGCATAAATGCCGGCTTTCAAGTATAGGGCTGTGGACCAGAGCGGAAAGCGGGTGGGCGGTGTCTTATACGCGGAGAGCGAACGGGCCCTTCAGGAAACCCTTCGCGACATGCGTCTCTACTTGGTCGACGCGCGGGAGACAAAACCATCCCGGGAAGTTCAACTATGGAGGAAGATTAAACGGAAAGACCTTCTCACCTTCACCGTCCATCTCCAAACGATTGTTTCTGCCGGTATCCCCATTATCCAGGGCTTGGGAGATCTCATTGACCAAACGGGCAACCAGAACTTCAAAAAAGTTCTCGAAGACGTGCGGGGGTCCATACAGACCGGCACGAGCCTTTCTGAGGCCTTGGAAAAACATCCCAGAGCCTTTTCAGACCTTTATGTCAGTGTTATTCGGGCTGGCGAAACATCGGGAAACCTCGATTCTATCTTGAAGGACCTCATCAGTTTCCTTGAATGGCAAGAGGAAATCGTTTCAAGCATCCGCCAGGCCACCATCTATCCCATCATTGTTCTGACTGCCGTGACAGGGTTGGTCATTCTTCTGATGACCTTTGTCTTCCCACGCTTCACCGTCATCTTTGAAAAGGCCAACGTCCCCCTCCCCCTGCCCACGCGGATTGTCATGGGGGTCAGCCACCTTCTTGTTTACGACTGGCCCTATCTTATCGCCGCCGTCATCCTTTTTTTCATCCTTTTCCGGATGTTTGTCAAAACCAGCACTGGCCGACATGTGGTTGACAACTTGAAACTGAAGGTCCCCGTTTTCGGGAAGCTGATTCTCAAGATAAACCTCTCCCGCTTTTCCCATTACCTCGGAACGCTTATTCGTGCGGGGATTGATATCACCCAGTCCCTCCGTATCGTCGAGAAGGTGATTGGCAACGTCATCCTTTCAGACATCATCCGTATCGTCCGGGCGCGGGTTCAGGCGGGTGAATTCATGTCTGACACCCTGAGGGAATATCCCCAGTTTCCCCCCCTCGTGGTCAGAATGATTTCCATTGGGGAAAGCAGTGGAAATCTCGAAGAAACCCTGGACAAGGTTTCCACCTATTACGACCGTGAGGTCCCGGTCACCATCAAAAAGGTTTTTGCCATCTTCGAGCCCCTTGTGATTGTCTTTCTTGCTTCCATCGTCCTCCTGATGGCCCTTTCTATGTTCCTGCCCCTCTACCAGATGATGGGGGTTATCGCGAAATAGCGCCTGGCCACCACGAGAATCGGGTATTTTTTGTAGAAACTCCTACAAGTTATGTAGGAGTTGTCCTGTGAGAACCTTAAAAAGTGCCGGAAACCCCCTGTTTTTTCCGCTTTAATTTAATGGCATAAATATTGCTAAAATATAGATGAACTGGATTTATGGGAGGAAAAATATGAAACACCTGAATAACCGAAAAGGCTTTACGCTTATCGAGGCCATCGTGGTGATTGCCGTTCTCTCTATCCTCGCGGGCGCGCTAGTTCCCCTTGCCATCAAAAATATTGATGACTCCAAGATCTCGGCCGCCAAGGCGGATGTCAAGGCGATTGCCGCCGCGGTAACGAATCTGCGTTATCATACAGGGAGGTACCCCCATCTCCCGGACAGCGGGGATTACTATACCAATCACCTGTATCTGATTTATTCAAGCAATACCTTCGTCCCGCCAACCTATGGTTTCAGTGACACCTCGGGATATACCAATGCGAGCCGTAATGAGCCCCTGTTTAATCACCTCATTCAGAACAAGCCTGGGGCCTCCAATCACTATGATAACTGGGGAGGCCCTTATCTGGCGTCTGACAAGCTGGACCCCTGGGGGAGAAGCTACATCGTCACCGTAATCGGCTATGCCCACTGCCTTAACAACTACATGTGGCCCTACGTCTGGGTCATATCGGCAGGACCAGACACGCGCCTGGATACCTCGGCGAGAATCGGCGGAAGTAACGGGGCACCCGATGGCCAGCTCGCCGGGGATGACATCGGTCTTCTCCTTTACCAGGGCTCTACATCCGCACCCTGTCGCCCGGAATAGGAAGGTAGAAAAATGAAAAAAATAAGCCAAAAAACCGGTTTTACGCTGATGGAGGTCATCATCGTCCTGGGCGTTATCTCCATTCTGGCATCCATCCTGGTCCCTATTGCCGTGAGGAATATTGACGATGCCAGGCTGACCGCCGCCGCCAAGGACACGCAATCGATCGCTACCGCTATCGTCAACTTTCACATCGATGTGCGTCCCTACTGGCCAGCCTATTCCACCCAGAGTAATTTCACGAACCACAACCCGGATGTCTATATCCTCGAGTCAAAGGACGGAAATGTCCCAACCGCAACAAACAATGGCTACTGGATCAGTACCTTTAAACACGACACGCTGGAAAACCAGCTTCTTTTAAATACCCCTGATTATCCCAACTGGAAGGGTCCCTATCTGGGAACCATCAAGGCGGATCCATGGGGAAATCACTATTACGTTTCGATTGGATCCCTCTGGGACAAAAACTGGTCCGCGGCGGGTCCCCAATACAGCCCCTCCCAGGCGTGGGCCATCTCAGCCGGACCGAACGGCAACATCGATACCGACCCGAAAGGTCCCCTGAACAGCGATCCAACGCCAGCCCCTGGGGACGATATTGGTTTCCTCGTGTCTTCCTATAACGGTTAAAAGGAACTGTAACCATGAATCGAAAAGGTTTTACCCTTCTTGAGATCCTGATTGTCGTGGCCATCATTGCCGTCCTGGCGGCTGTCTTGGTTCCCATTGCCGTCAACCAGATGGAGAAGGCAGATATCACCCGCGCGTGGGGGGATGTCAACGCTATCGAAACTGCCGTCACGAACTTCCGGAGTGACACGAAGGAATTTCCCACACGAAAAAGCGACGGCACTCAGAATTGGGTCAGCGTCCTTTACAGCGGGACAGGCTGGGCGAGCCACGGGGAAACCTTTGCCGGATCCGTCAATTACGGAACCAACCGGGATCGCATGTATTTCCATCTTAATCTGAACGACAGCAATCGTTATCCCGCCTGGGATAGCACCACCCTGATCGGCTGGCATGGCCCCTATCTGGACAAGGATCCCCTGGACCCATGGGGGCACATGTATATCCTGGACACATCGGCCATGACACAACCCAGTAGTGGAACCTACTACAGCTGGATCCTATCGGCGGGCCCCAATGGCCAGTTCCAGACAGATGACCAGGACACGGATGTTCTACAGGGAGACGATATCGGAAAATGGATTTATCGATGGCCTCAATAACCTATAAACGTGACAAAATGATGAAAAACACACATCCCAAGGGATTTACGCTGATTGAAATGATCGCCGCCTTGGCCATCATGATTACCATCGTGGCCATCGCCGTTCCCATGGCCATCAAGTTTATGGAGGTGCAGGAGACCCGCGCGGCACGCACGGAGATGTCCCGTATCTTTAACGATATCCTTTTTGGGGACCCGAAAAACGGAACCTTCGGCTTTGTGGGAGATATCGGAAGCTACCCTAAAAGCCTGGAGGATCTTCTTGAAAACGCGTCGGGCTACACAATCTACCAAACCTGCACCGGTGGCGTAAAATACGGCTGGCATGGCCCCTATTCCCCCGACGGGCACAATCTCTTGAAAGACCCCTGGGGAGAGCTTTATGGCTACAGTACAGATACAACATACGCCAAATATGCCAAGATCACTTCAACAGGCCCCAACAAAAAAGACGAAGGGGGGAATGGAGACGACCTGGTTTATCCCATTGGAGGGGAAGAAATCCCCGCCTACGGTTCTGTACTCGTCGAAGTCAAAGATGAGCGGACAATCCATGTCCCACCCGTTACAGACCTCCGCTTTTATTACGCCTCAAAAGGGGAAGAGAAACATGAGGATAAGTCCTGTACGTGTGAGAGCCCAGGGTACACCTGTACTGTACTTTTCGATGAGAAATATGTCCATCATGGCCTCCACTGTGTACAGGTACTCGGCAGCGACAACAGTATTCTCGCCTCCACCATTGCCACGGTTATCCATGGTCAGCAGACAAAAGTTACCTTTATCCTCCGAAAATAACCAACAATTTCAAATGATTACCTCTGAATCATCACATAAATTCGATGTTATCACTAAACCCCCCCAATATTACAATTTTTTTCTTGACAAGTCTAAACTTAAGTTTATAATTGTGTTTGAGGATAGAGGTATGAACACCACAGATGTCCTAAAAAAAACGGGGATTCCAAGGCAAAAGCTCTATTACCTTGAGCAAAAGGGCTACATCTCTCCCAAAAAAATCCAT
>JALTEW010000082.1 GCA_027073795.1 bacterium
CCTGATAATAAATGCCCTTTCACTTAATCAGTGCTACTTCTATCCTTTTCGGCTGTTCATTCCCGCAACTTTATCTTACAACTTCCCGCGCTCAAAGACAATAAAAAGCTGCTCGTTTTTTAATCAAGTTCCTATTGACTCATCAAACTCAAATGCTTAGTATAGTAAAATCTTTTTATCGAGATTTTAAAGGGGGTCAAATGAAACTACACGAGTATCAGGCAAAGGAAATTTTCAGAAAGTGGGGGGTTCCCACTCCCGAGGGGGCTGTGGCCTTCAACGGCGCCGAGGCCATCCAGATAGCCAAAGGACTCAAGGCAGAAAAATATGTCGTCAAGGCCCAAATCCATGCCGGGGGAAGGGGAAAAGCCGGGGGCGTTAAACTGGTTGACTCGCCAGAGGGTGCAAGAACCGCCACAGAGGAACTGATTGGCAGGCGTCTCGTCACGCATCAAACTGGCCCGGAAGGGAAAGAGGTCCACAAGGTCCTGGTGGAAGCGGCCTCTTCCATCAAGCAGGAATTATACATGGGCGTCCTGATAGATCGAAACCTGAACCGTCCCGTCATCATCGCGAGTGGCGAGGGGGGCATGGAAATTGAGGAGGTCGCCAGTCAATTCCCCGACAAGATTTACAAGGAATGGGTGGACCCCCTCGTCGGGTTCCGTCCGTTTCAAGGGATGAAACTGGGATTCAAGCTGGGATTCGACGCATCCATGAGTCGGAAACTAACCGCCTTTCTCACCAAGCTGGTAAAGCTCTTCGAAGGGGTGGATGCCTCTTTATGTGAAATCAACCCCTTGATTATCACCGATGAAGACGAGTTCCTCGCCCTAGATGCCAAACTCACCCTGGATGACAACGGCCTCAGCCGTCATCCCGATCTTGCGGAGCTTCGGGACATCACGGAGGAAGACCCCCTGGAGGTAGAGGCCTCAAAATACAATCTCAACTACATCAAACTGGACGGGAACATCGGGTGCATGGTCAACGGGGCAGGGCTTGCCATGGCCACGATGGACATGATCAAGTTCTCCGGAGCCGAACCGGCAAACTTTCTGGATGTGGGTGGCGGTGCCAGCGCCGAAATGGTGGAAAATGCCTTCCGCATCCTCATGTCCGACAAAAAGGTTAAGGCAGTGCTTATCAACATCTTCGGTGGGATTCTTCGATGTGATACCCTGGCCACCGGCGTCGTGGAAGCGGCGAAGAAGGTTCATGTCGATCGGCCCATCATCATCCGCCTGGAGGGAACCAATGTAGAAGAAGGCAGAAGAATCCTCAATGAATCAGGGCTCAACTTTCAGGTGGCTGAGGGTATGGGAGAGGCGTCCAAGAAGATTGTTTCAATTGTTCATTCTTTTGAATAGAAGGGGAAGCAGATGGGAATACTGGTTGATGAAGATACACGCGTGCTGGTGCAGGGAATCACGGGAAGTGAAGGCAGTTTCCATACCCGGCAATCCCTTGAATATGGGACAAACATTGTAGCGGGCGTCACCCCCGGCAAGGGAGGCCAGACCTTTGACGGCATTCCTGTCTTTAATACTGTAGAAACAGCAGTCAAGGAAACAGGAGCCAACGCCTCGGCCATCTATGTTCCCCCAAAATTCGCTCCAGACGCCGTTATGGAAGCAGCCGATGCCGGCATTGAGGTGATCGTCTGTATCACCGAATGGATTCCGGTCATCGACATGGTCAGGGTTTACGCCTATGTAAAGGCGCGGGGCGCAACAATGATCGGCCCCAACTGCCCGGGTATTATCACCCCCAGGGCAAAATGCCGAATGGGGGTCATGCCCTACCGGGTTCACAGGGAAGGTTCCGTCGGGATTATCTCCCGAAGCGGCACCTTGACCTATGAGGCCGTTGGGCAACTGGGAAACCTGGGCCTCGGTGAATCGACGGTTATTGGAATTGGGGGAGACCCTATCATCGGGGTAAAGTTTACTGATTTGATGCGTCTCTTCAGGGATGACGATCAGACGGAAGCGGTTCTCCTCATCGGCGAAATAGGGGGCACGGCGGAGGAAGAGGCAGCCGCCTACATTGTGGAGGAAAGGTATCCGAAGCCTGTCATTGGCTTTGTGGCAGGGTTGACAGCGCCTCCAGGACGCAGGATGGGACATGCCGGCGCGATTATCTCCGGCGGCCAGGGAGGTGCCAAAGAAAAGATCGCCGCGATGAAAAAAGCGGGGATCCATGTCGTGGAAACCCCCGCGGATATCGGGGAAACGGTATCAAGGGCATTGAAATCCAGGTAAATAAAAGGGGGCGAATATTCGCTCCCTTTTATTTACCTCTTTTTACTAAACTCTTCCTACTTCACAACCGTAATCGGTGTCTTGATCGTCGCAGATCCACCGCCGTGTTTGTCATTGAGGGTCGTCAAAACAAAATATCTCCCGGGTTTGATCCCAGTAAAATTATAGGTCAGCGTCATATAAAAGTCGAAAAGTGGCCGGCTGCGGGTGGTGATCTCCCAAGAACCAAAGCCCTTCTTGCCACCTAAAATATTTCCCTTAGAATCGGTCACGGAAAAATCCGCCGTTACACCAAAGTTATAAGAATTTCCGTTTTTCGCAAAATGATATCCCACCGGCTCCACATAGATGATAATCGTTTCGTTTGACCTGAACGTATCATTCCCCTTGGGTTGAATCATCCCAAACCCCGCGGGCTTACTTTTAACCAGAACTGCCTTGTCAACCTTCAAGGTGGAGTGATTGTACACGGCAACCAGGGCCTGCCTCAACGCGCTGGCCGCCTCCAGGACATTCCCTCGTGTAAACTGTGTCTCCGCCTGATTTACAAGGGGGGTTATCTCCGACGCAAACAGGCCAACCGGCGCCAAAAGGCACCCTACCATCACCAAAATCCCTAGTCCTTTAACCGTCTTACTCACTCTCTCCTCCTCCCCTTTTAAATTCTTCGTTTCCTCACAATCCTCATATGTCCCACCAACACCCTAAAAGAAGCCCGGGAGAGGTCCCCCGGGCTCACACGCTACGCCTTGCGTCGGATCTTAGAAGAAGTAGTAGCAGGTAAAGGCAATGGAATTCAGTTTTGCATTGTCGTTGCCGTATGCATCATATTTGTAGAATTCGTTGTCTATATAGGCATACTCGAGGCCGAACATGATGCTCCGCGCCGGTCTCCACCAGATATTGGCCGTGATCTCATAGTTGTCCTCGACCATGTCTCCGGGATAGTAGTTCTCGGTGTCGATCCCCTCGTAGGCGCCATAGACATCCATCCAGACCGTATTTGTGATCCAGTAGGAGAGGCCAACCCATCCGCCGTAGCCCGTGACCTCGTCCAAACCGCCGTTGGGTTTTTGGACAGCCGTGTACATGTTACACAGCAGGTCGGCATTGCCCAGCGCCTGGCCGTACCAGGCCTTCCCGGACAAGGCCAGGTTTCCGGCCTTCTTGCC
>JALTEW010000083.1 GCA_027073795.1 bacterium
TTATAATTCCTTGATTTGGAAAAAAATTACTACAGGAGGGAGGGGAAAAATGCATGTCTGGAGTTGTCGTAGGTGAAGGGGAATCCTTCGAAAGCGCCCTGCGCAGATTCAACAAACAGTGCGAAAAAATGGGCATCCTTTCGGAGCTTCGAAAGAGGGAACATTACGAAAAGCCGAGCATTAAGAAGAAGAAAAAGGCATTGGCAGCAAGGAAACGTGCCTTGAAGCGCATGCGAAAATACAGGGATTATTCATAAGGTTTGGGATTTTGAGCTATGGCGCTTCTTGAAAAAATTAGGCAGGATCTGAAAGAGGCAATGAAGAGAGGTGATAAAGAGCGCCTTTCCGCCCTGAGAATGGTCCTTTCTAATGCCAAAAACAGGCAGATTGAAAAAAAGGAGGCCCTTGACGACGCCGAAATCGTCCGCATCGTTCAGGGACTTATTCGTCAATCAAAGGATGCAATTAGCCAGTTCAGGCAGGGAAACCGCGCGGACCTTGTCAAAAAGGAGGAAACCTTTATTTCCGTCTGCCAAGCCTATCTGCCGGAGCAACTGACCGAGAAAGATCTAACCGCCCTGATCAAGGACACCATTGAGGAAACAGGCGCGATAGGTGTCAAGGATATGGGAAAGGTGATGAAGGTGGTCATGCCCAAGGTGGCTGGCAGGGCGGACGGCAAACGTGTTAACCAAATAGTCAGGGCTATTCTTTCTGAGAATAGCCCTTGATTTATCCGGATTATTGATTATCTTTTAAATAGGCGTAAAATCAGTTTTTGAGATATTTGGTAAGGATGCACGCGCAAAAAGTCAGGATTAGACGGCAGTGTAAAGTGCTTCAAATATAAGAGGCAATAGGCGAAGAGGAAAAGTTGTCAACTGATTCTACTTTCAGAGGGGGGTTCACATACCTTCCTTCTTCTAGCTTTAGCCTTCTACCTAACAACCTTCTTTGCGAAGCTGTCAATAAGGATGGTTAAACCTTGTTAAAAGTTCCCCATCTTTTAGAAGGAAGGGGGGGGATGTGTCCTGTCTGTTTGATCACCAAGGGAGTGTGTGCGTTTAATTAGATGGATGCACGAACGTTAGATCACCTCGATTTTCATAAGATCCTTTCGACTATTGAAGGATTTTCCAAAACCCCAGGGGGGAGAAATGCCATCCAGCGCTTGCAACCTCAGTTCCCCCGTGAAACGATCGAGGAGATCTACCGGCAATGCCTTTCCCTTCGGGAAATTGTGTTAGAAACCGGTCCCTGCCCTTTGGATGGCTTTCCACAGCTTGAAGGTGTTCTCGGGCGACTCCAGGTTTCGGGGATCATCCTGGAGGCCTCGGAACTTTTAGATGTGGCGCTGTTTATCAGGAAACTCAAGGAAATTAGAACGTACTTTAAAAAAGCAGAAGAAAAAACCCGGATACCCTACACGCCTGTTATCGGCCAATGGGACGGGATTCCGGACCTGTACCCCCTTAAGGCCACGATAGAAAAGGCCATTGACCCGACGGGGTACATCAAGGATCATGCATCCCCCTACCTGAGGGAGTTGCGAAGGAAGGCAGAAAAGCAAAAGACGGGAATACAGACGATTCTTGAACGGATGATACACTCCAAACGGATAGCCGACCAGTTGACAGACCAGTATTTAACCATGCGAAACGGAAGGTACGTGCTACCTGTCAAGGCCGGAGCCAAACATACCCTCCAGGGCATTATCCATGACCAGTCCCAGAGCCGTCTGACCTTTTTCGTTGAGCCGATCGAGTGCGTCGAGTTGAACAACGCGCTTTCCATGACGTACCAGGAGATTGGGAGGGAGGAAGAGGAAATCAGGCGCCAACTGAGTTTCCAAGTGGCGGAAAACCTATTTTCCCTGAGGCAGGGGTGGGAAATTGTGACGGAGCTGGACCTGATCCATATGCGCGTTCAGTATATGGAGGAATATAAAGCGGTTCCCGTCAAACTCAGGAACACCCCCGGCTTTTCCCTCCACCTTGTACGGCATCCCCTCCTGCTGTCTCAAAAAGCAGCAGAGGTGGTTCCCATTGACCTTGTGATGCCAGAGGAAAAGCAGATCCTTATCCTTTCGGGCGTGAATGCCGGGGGGAAAACAGTCGCCCTTAAGACCTTGGGAGTTGCCGTGTTAATGGTGAGGGCAGCCCTCCCTGTGCCGGCGGCACCGGATGGCGAAATTTATCCGTACGAGGAGGTTTTTACGGAGATTGGCGATGAACAAAGCATCACGGATGATTTAAGTACCTTTACCGCCCATATCCGACACCTCAAGGGAATTATCGACAGGTGCTCTCGGGAGAGTTTGGTGCTTATCGATGAAATTGGCGCGGGAACGGGAATGTCAGAGGGAGCGGCGCTTGCCTTGGGGATGCTGGATGTTTTGGGCCACCGCGGCGCGACGGTGATGGTGACAACCCATTTTGAGCTGCTGAAGGGGTATGGGGCACAGAATCCCCTCGCGATGAACGTGTCCGTAGCCTTTGACACAGAAAGGATGCGTCCCCTTTATTCCCTGTGTTACGGGGTTCCCGGTAACAGCAACGCCTTTGAAACGGCAAAACGTCACGGACTCGATGAAGAGGTGCTGACAGCCGCCCAGCGATACAGAACGCGACAGGACCGTCTGTTGACGGACCTGATGTTAGAACTGGAAACCCTGAAGATAGAGGCAGAAAGGGAGAAGAAACAAGTTTCAGACGCGAGGCACGAAATCCTCCACCTTCGAGACCAATTCAAGCTCTATTACGAGGAGATCACACGGAAGAAGGACGAGATTCTGAAAAAGTGGCAAACGAAGTGGGATCAGCAGATAAAGAAGCAAAGGCAAAGCTTTCTGGATTTTATGCAGAACATAAAAACGTCGGTTGGGCAAGCAACCTCGTATCACGCCTTTTACTCCAACCTGATGGGCGAGTTCAACCGGATGATGCGGGAACCGTTCCAGCAAGATTTAGGTGTGAATATTTCAGAGGAGTTTTCGTCTAATGAGAAGGTATCCATCGGAGACGAGGTCTATGTGTCTTCCATCGGAAAGCAGGGACGGGTGACAAGGATCAATCTGCATCAGAGAACCGCGGATGTGATGGTCAAGGGCTTGCGGATGCAAATTCCCCTGAAAAAACTCCAGAGACGTCATGTATCATCATCCAAAGAGAAGACTTCAGACCGGCCCTTTGTGGGGGTGGAGGTTTCGACACAGGCGAAGCCGGAACTGAATGTGGTGGGATACCGGGTGCAGGAGGCCCTACCGGAGGTGGATAAATTCATCGATGCCGCCTTGGTGCATCGCATGAAAGAGGTAACCATCATTCATGGCATTGGAACGGGGCGGCTGCGAAAAGCGATTCACGAGTATCTTTCCAGTCATGAGGGTATCAAGGCGTTTTCAGACGGGGATATTCAAAGGGGTG
>JALTEW010000084.1 GCA_027073795.1 bacterium
ACCCGAAGAAAAACAGAAAGATCAGGATGTAATAGTAGTAGGCGTCATTTCGAAACTGGAGGTAAAGAAAGTCGGGCATCGATTTCAGGGGAAGTTCCAGCCCCTTGGCCCCTCCCACCAGCGGCCAAATCTCAAAGATATCGAGAAGCACAAGGGAGGTGGCAATTGTCGCGATAGCAAAGTAATGCCCCCGCATGCGAAAGAGGGGATACCCAATGACAAACGACCAGATGATGGCAAATATCATCCCGACAGGCGCGGAAACCCAAAAGGGAATGTTCCACCGAATCAGCATGACGGCCGTCGTGTAGGCACCGATCCCGGCATACTGGGCCTTTCCCAGGTCCACCTGTCCTCCATAACCACCGATGATATTCCATCCCATGCCATACAGGGAAAACATGAGAAACTCTATCATCGTCGCCATGGCAAAGCTGGAGTGAGGGAAAAGGGGAAAAACAACTAAAAAAAGACAGAACACCCCGAAGATGGTCAAATCTTTCCGTGGGATATCCGACAGGTCAAAAATATTTTGTATCAGTTCCACCCGTGTTATCCCTTGATTCCGAACAGGCCATGGGGTCGAAAAACCATAATCAAAAAATATGCGAGATATACAAAGGTATATTTAAGGGAAAAAAGCTGAATTCCCTGCAGCGTTTTGTTGCCAGTCAAGGCCGTTAAGGCGTCCCACAGGGGGGGGATATAGATAATAAAGCCAATAATGATGCCAGCGTAGAAGGCCCCCTTGATATTCCCAAACCCCCCAAGTGCCACGGTGGCAAAGGCAATCATCGTAAAAAGAAGACCGATATTGGGGTCCACTGGCCAGAAGTTGACCAGCAGCGCGCCGCAAATGGTGACCGTCGCGCTGCCAATCCCCCAGGCCAAGGCGTTCATCCTTTCCGTGGGAATCCCCATGTAGCGTGCCGCCTCTGGATTCAAGGCCGTGGCCGTCAGGGCCTTCCCAACCTTGGTATGGTTAAGCATCCATGAAACCGTTACAAAGAGGATGATGGAAAGCACGGCGGCCGTGAGTTTCGTGGCCTCAAAAACAATCCCAGGGCCAAGAACAAAACTTCTCCCCACCAGGATGCCGTGGTGGGCAATGCGTGGTTCAGAACCAAATATCAACAGGGCCAGATTCCTCAACAGAAGCATCAGGCCAAATGTTCCAAACAACTGGGCAATCATGGGCCCTCGCAAAAGATATTTCACAAGGCCATAATAACAAATCACCCCCAGGAGAAATCCGACAACCGCCGCAAAGGGGAGAGACGTCAGTGTATCCAGGCCTGACATCTTCGCGAACAGGAGGCCTGCGTACATCCCAACCATCAGAAATTCCCCGTGGGCGAAATTGACAATATTCATAACACCGAAGATGATGGTCAGGCCAAGGGCCACCAGGGCAAAGACCATCCCCATCAACAGGGCGGAAACGATGGATTGTAAGATTTCACTACCGAACGCTGCCATGGGCTAAAACCATCCACCGGTTAAAAAGGGGGCGCAGACTCAGGTTTTTAGGGCCTGCGCACCACCATTATATGTTTTTAGAACCCCTTGAATGGGTAAATCATGTTGGCCGTCGCCAGCTCGAAGGGATACACGATTTCCAGCACAATATTGCCGGCTTTGTCCTTCTGATACTGACCGATCATCCCGGAGCCAAGGACATTCTGGCCGATCTCATCGCCGGTCGTGGAGAACTTAATTCCCTTCCACGGTACCACGAGGTACTTACCAGGAATCATAATGCTGTTAGCCGCCTTCTGGATCGCCGCTGGCTTAACGGAACCGGCTTTTTCCAGGACGTTGACCCAGGCCTGGAGTCCTGTAAAGGCACGCGCCGAGGCGCCCCCCAGGTCATTCCCGGTCTTTTTCTTGTAAAGGGCGTTGACTTCACCCGCCACCTTTTTCACGTTGGCGATCGAGGGAATAAACACCGTCCGGGTCAAGACCCCCACGATGTCATCCTTCAGGGTTGACCTGAACTCCGGTTTTTCGAAGCCGGCGTCTTGTCCCCAGATGACCTTGGGATGCGCCTTCATAGATTTCAGGGTCTTGACCATCAGGATGGCATCGGAGGTATAGGAGGCAAAGAGCATCGTTCCTGGCTTCGGGGCCAGAAGGGACTGGACTTCGGAGCTTAGGTCGGGGGCCTTGGCGGCATAAAGGATCGACTTAGCAAGTTTGAAATTGTATCTTCCCGCAAAGCTCTTGATAAGATCCGAGACATGGGACCCCCATTCCGTTTTTTCACAGGCAGATACGATAGGTTCCAGGTCGCTTTTCGAAACGGCCTTGACGCCCTTGACCTTTCCCTGTGTCAGGCCGACCAGAAATTTGAAAAGGTCTTCCGTGAAATATTTGTCATGGGGAGTCGTTCGCCAGAACCATTTGAAACCACGCTTGGTCAGGGCTGGGCTGGTGGAAGACCCGTTAATCATTGGCACGCCATAGCGTTCACACACGGCGGAAACGGTCTTGGTGACCGAGCTGTAATAACAGCCCAGGATTCCCACGACCTTATCATCCTTGATCAGTTTCTTGGCCAGGTCAGCACCGAGCTGGGGATTTCCTTGGTGGTCCTTGAAAATCAGTTTAATCTTTGCACCCCCCAGTGCCTTGATCCCTGCCTTCTTCGCCATGGGCATGTCCACACCCGGCATGACATTGTTACAGATCTTTGCAGCAAGCTCAGCACCGGCACGGAGCTCACGACCCGCCGCGGCAGCGGGACCGGTCAGGGGGTAAATAACACCTATTTTTATCACCCTGGGTTTAGCGCTGGCCGTTGGGACAAAACCGGCCATTAGAAGAAAGCTTACACCCACGCCAAAAACGATTAATGTTTTACCAAATGATTTCATACGCCCTCCTTTAAAAATGGTTATTTTGAAACAAAACACACGTTTCATTCCCCCTACAAACCCTCCACACTCCCCTCCTTTCAAATAATTTTCAGGGTTTGGTGGTTCTAAATATCAGAAAACCAGACGGACTGTCAACCCTTGGCCCATCGCGCGCATACATTTTCTCGGCGGCGGCCGATTGACGCCGTGTTCTTGGAGGCCGCATAAGAAGCCCCCAGGCACCGGTAGCCCGGCCGGGTGGGGCAGTGGGTTTCTAATCCGCAGGCCGGGGGCAAAACTTACATCCCTTTTCCCTTCGGGCCTAATCAATCTCCCAATACAACTTTCCCAAAAACAGTAATGCCAACCTTAAATGATGTTCTCACTGATGGCTGTTTAAAATATGCTGTTATTCTATTAGGTTACAATAAACACAAAGAAACTAAGGGACTGAAGTTTCACGAGAAAAAACCCTGTCTATCTTGTTCATCCTGCCCAAAGAGTGAATTTTTCATCAGGTCAGAGATTGCTAAAACACAGCATTCACAG
>JALTEW010000085.1 GCA_027073795.1 bacterium
ACATCTTCGGAGTCATGAAGGATGAGTGAGGATCCAGGGAGCTCAACATCCCTTTGATAGCACCATAAATAAGCTTTTGGGTCTTAACCGGTTTCACATAATCCTTCTCGATGATATGGAGGACATCCGTAAACACCTTAAGGCTCTCATACGGTTCCTTGTTGGTCGCCGCTTTGATGCCATAAAACCCACCCCCCATTAAAAACCCCAGCAACGCAACGAAAATCAGAAGAAGGGTCAGCTTTCTCATCCCGTGTCGTTTATTTGCTTTCATCAATCATTACTCCTTTGTAGCCGTGTATTCTGATAAGATTTTCTAACATATCACCATGAAAAGTGCAATATTTCAAATAGTGAGCTGCAGACTACCCCTCTTGAGCCTGTTTAGTTCGAAATCCCGAAATCCCAGGTTGGTGTAAGAAGGGACAACATCTTCATCCCTGTTGCCAACTGTATGGCAGTTCTCGTTTAGCCTTTCAGTTTTGACCTTTGAGCTTTTACCATGCCATCTATAACGTGTCATGATTTAGAATCACGGCCTAAAAAGGTGGGGAAAAGAGGCCAACTCTTTTCCCACCCTCAATAAAGTTGCCACACGTGACGGACTATAAACCCTTAATCCCAGCCATAAAAGAGCTGTCAAAAAAGTCCTCAGGCTTGGGGCGCCAGGTTAATTTCTTCAACATCTCCCAAACCTCGATTCGGTCTTTAAGCGCCTGATAAACATCACCGGGCTTTTGGGGCGCTCCAAAAAATTTCCTGTTGAAGGCCAGATCATAAAGGCGCACACCCTTCATGGTTCCAGCAAATTCCTTAGGGTCCTTCAGCCAGCCCCCGATCCCTTTCGCCATAATCCCATAGGATTCATCCGGATGTTTCTTATAGAAATCTACCGCCTTCAAAACACCTTTGATGAACTTCTTAACGTCGCCCGGGCGTTTTTTCAGGACTTCGTCTCTGAAAAGTACGGTATCCATGATAAGCTTGGGTGTCTGGCGGCTGTCGATGAGCAAATGACCATGAGGCGTGTTTTTCCCCCTTGTTAAATAGGGCTCCCAGGTCACAGCAGCATCCACCTTACCTGCGATGAAAGTCGTTCCTGCTGAACCGGGCTCCATATTGATGCTTTTGATATCTTTGATACTCAACCCAACCTTTTTCAATAGGTGAACAAGAAACCATTCCGACGCAGACCCGAACTTGTATGCCACCTTTTTCCCCTTCAGGTCTTTCAAGGACTTAATCTCCTTTTTGGCCAGGATACCATCCCCCCCGTAGGAATCGTCAAGCGCAACAACCATCTTGCAGGGGACATGCTTCTTGCTCAGGAGAACAAATGCACTGATAACTGTTGAAACACCATCCAGTTTTTTTGAATAGAGCGCCGCGAAACGCATTGTGATGTCGTCCATAATCTTGAGATCCACAGATAGCCCCTGCTCCTTAAAAAAGCCCTTGTCTCTCGCTAGATAGAGGGGGCCATTCCCCACCCATGTGGGCAAGCCAATAACCAGGGGTTCCCCCGCCGACGCCATGGGCACAAAAACCGTCAAGCTAAGCAACAAAACCAGAACTCCAATTACACCCTTCTTCATACAAAACCTCCCTTCTATTAGTTTGCGCAGCAGAGTACCATAAAAGCGATGGGTGTCAAGATGAACGCACCTTAAAGACAAATACACAGAGTAGATTGGAGACAAGTTACCCTGTTCATCACCCAAGATGTAAATGGCATAAATGGATCTCAGAGGGGCTGCCATAGCCCCTGGCTGAAACCTTCTGGCTCTGAAAAAGAGCTTTTTAGGGCCAGAAAAGCTCACACCATAAGTCCCCCTTAAATCCAATCGCGGATTTTGGGCATCATGGGTGCCTTGACATTTTTGCCGATAATCGATAGGTTTCTTACTCATGATTTGAAAAAGAAATGCCCAAAAAAATGGTAGGTACACAGGTATCCTGCGACAAAGAAAGGAGTCTATAGCCCATGAAAAAAGTTGACACGGAATTCATCAGAAACCTCGCGATTATCGGACACGGAGGAGACGGAAAAACATCCATCACTGAAGCTGCCCTGTTCCTTTCAGGCGTCAATACACGCCTCGGAAGCGTGGATGACGGAACCTCACTAATGGACTACGAGCCCGAAGAGATAAATCGCAAAGGTTCAATTCTTTCCTCTATTGCCAACTTTATGTGGGAAAAACACCTCATCTACTGGATTGATACCCCGGGATACGCAAATTTCATCGGGGATACCAAGGCATGCATGCGGGTTGTCGATGGCGCAGTTGTCGTGGCCTCAGCAAATGACGGCGTCAAGGTACAAACCAACACGGTCTGGGATTTTGCCAATGAGTACGAAATCCCCCGCGTCATCTTTGTCAACCGTATGGACGCCGACCGGGCCGATTTCGAGGCAACACTTGAAGACTTGAAAGGCAATTTCAAAGATGGACGAATCGTTCCACTGTTCTATCCCATCGGGAAGGAATCTGATTTCAAGGGTATCGTTGATCTCCTTGCTCAGAAGGCCTACCTCTTCAAGGGCGATGCATCAGGAAAGTTTGAAACCGATGAAATTCCTGATGAACTAACCGATACTGTCGCCTCCTTTCGCGAGCAAATGGTGGAAGCCTTGGTGGAAGCTGATGATGAAATCATGGAAAAATACCTCGAGGGGAATGAACTAACTCAGGAAGAGTTGCTCGGCTGCCTTAAAAAAGGAACCTGCGAGCGTCAGGTTATTCCCGTGGTCTGCGGCTCTGCCACGAAAAATATAGGGATCTCCCAATTGCTTGATCTTGTCATTGCAGCCTTGCCTTCCCCTCTAGACAGGGGACCTGTGAAGGGTAAAAAACCAGGGTCTGATGAAGAAATATCCCGTGAACCCAGCCCAGACGCCCCGTTTTCCGCCTTTGTTTTCAAAACCATCAGCGACCCCTTCGCAGGGCGGCTGACTATCTTTCGCGTTTATTCAGGAGGCATCCAGGCAGATTCAACACTCTATAATTCAACCAAGGATGTCAAAGAGCGTATTGGCCAGATATTCCGGCTCGTTGGTAAAAAGCAGGAAGGCGTTGGCTCCGCTTCCGTGGGCGAAATCATCGCGGTTGCCAAATTAAAGGAAACTGCAACTGGAGATACCTTCTGTAATGAAGAAGATCCCGTTGTTTACGAACCCGCAAAACTCCCCAACCCGCTTATCACCTTTGCCCTGAGACCAAAATCGCGGGGAGATGAAGACAAGGTTGCCTCTGCCCTGCAGAGACTGATGGAAGAAGACCTCACTATCCAGTTAGGCAGAGACGAACAGACTCGGGAGCTGCTTTTGACTGGCATGGGCCAGCTTCACATCGAAACAACACTGGAAAAGATGAAAAGAAAATTTGGTGTTGAGGTTGA
>JALTEW010000086.1 GCA_027073795.1 bacterium
CTCCCTCTGTTTTCACATCCATCATGAAACCCCACGAAAGGGGAAAAGGCAAGGGAGATGTTTTTAACAAATGGGTGGGTCAATTTTAAGTTGCCACAAAGGGTCATTTTTCGGTTGCCATTTACACTCGCTGATTAAGCTTGCCCCGACCGCCTCTGGCCTGTCTGGTTGAAAATTGATGGGAAACGAAAGAGCACAGGACTGAAGACTGAGCAATGAGGACATTGGGTAAAACGCTGGATTGAAGGCTTTGAGCTTTCAGGTTGAGCCCTTTCATAAAGAAAATCAGGGGGCTGTTTCTCAGCCCCCTCAAAAATTCCGTTCCTTTTTAACTCAGCCTATTTCACTTTGACAATTTTCACCGTCTTGATCTGACCGCCTGTGTATTTCCAGATCTCAATGGGTGTTGTCACATCCCCATGGCTATCAAAATCAACGGCACCGCCGGCACCCTCATAATTAATCTTCTTGCCCTTTTTGAGCAGCGCAAAGGCCTTTTTGAACTGGCCCGGCAAAATCACGGTTCCTGGAGGATTAGCGACGGCACGGAGGTTATCACGGATATTCTTGGATGTCATGGGAAGCCCCTTGACCTTCGCCGCATAGGCCGCCAACCCAATCACCGCCATGGCGTCATAGGCATTGGTAATATAGGGTAGAGGAGGCAGTTTCCCGAATTCCGCTTTATAGGCCTTATTGAAAATTTTGGCGGACTTCCCGCTCGCCGAGGCGGCCACCGTTCCCAAGTCTCCCTCCAGATTTTTAGCGCCTACCGCCTTGATAATATCAATCGACTTCGTTCCGTCGCAGAAGAGAAACTTCTTGAATTTATAGAATTCAATCGCCTCTTTCAGGTATATTTTACCGTGCTGAGGATAGCTGTAGGCACACAGGACATCCGGCTTACCTTTCAGAGCCTTCTTCAATTCAGCCGTGTAGGTCTCGGCTGTCTTCTCATCATGGGGTACCATTGCCAGAACCTTCCCGCCATGTTTCTCAAAGGACTTTTTGAACTCCTGAGCCAATCCCTGACCGTAGGGATTGTTGACATAAATAACCGACGCCGTTTTGTAATGCTTTGCTGCCAATTCACCAGCCGCAACACCCTGCAACGCATCTGATGGACAGGTTCTAAAAAGAAGGTCTTTCCCCTTATCCGCCGGCAAATAGGTAATCAAGGGAGAGGTGGATGCGGGAGAAATCATCAAAACCCCATTGGGTATCGTTACGGACTCTGCCACTGGAACCGTCACCCCGCTCGCCAGGGCACCAATAATGGCAACAACCTTGTTAACATTCACAAGTTTCTTTGCCGCATTAATCCCCGCAACCGAGTTGGTTTCCGTATCTTCCTGTATCAGCTTGACCTTTAAACCAGCTTCACCCAGTTGCTTTGCCGCAAGAACTGCCCCGTTTTTGATATTTGGGCCAAATTCCTTCAGCGGTCCGGTGAAGGCCATGAGCGTTCCAACCTTAATTTCCTGCGCCATGGCACCCGTTACACATCCCAACACTAAAAACAATACCGCGATTCCTACAATAAACTTCTTCATACCTCCCTCCTTCGTTAAGGGTTGAAAATTATAAGTTCTAGAAGTTTTATTTAACACCAAAATACACCTCTGTCAAGAAACCCTTCCGCAATCTTTTCAAGGACTTACCCACACCCACCTCCCTTCCTCTGTGGTTTTCTTCAACCCGTGACACCTCTTTCCTTCTCAAGAGAAAGCTGATCAAGGGTTTCAAGATACGCCTCGATCCGGGTTCGAATCTGTGACTCGCTGTAAAATCGAGGATCCCCCATGTCGCTTTCAAAGACCAGCGCCGGCACACCTGTCTTCTTGGTTATAATATCCCGCAACTCATGGACGGCAAATGAAACCGCTTTGCAGCTCCGGTTCAGGAACATCAGGCTTCCATTCAGGGAATATCTGTTAAACAAATCCAGCGCCATCTCCGCACGCTCTTCTAGCTCCACATTGGAGAAAACAGAGGCATAATTCTCAGCCAGCGTCCTGACCGGATCGGAAGGATCAAAATCATAGCTCCAGGAATGGGCATACAGTGAAGTAAGAATCACCGCGCCATAGGAAGCTAAGAGATTGAAATGATCCCTGAATTTAAACCAGATGGGAAGATTTTCCCAATACAGGCGATATTTCTCATTAGGAATGGCTCCAATTCCCTTCTTCACCTTGTTTTCCATGACTTCATCTACAAGCATCCTGTAAAACGTGACAGCCTGGGGGGTCCCCCGCAGATACACCGTAATCGCCATGTTGATCAAGGCATCAAAAATGCTGATGGGCGAGGGCTTGTATGCCGCCAAGTCAAGATAGGTCTTATACAGGATACTTGCCTGTCGGGAATACTCTACCACCTCTTTAAGACGGTCAAAGTCGAACTTCCTCCCAGTCAGGTTTTCAAGGGACTCAATCATCTCATAAATCTGCTCCATCACATATTTGATAATCTCTTCACGCGCTGTCTTGTTCCGGATAAACTGGGGGGTATCAAAAACAAATAATGGAGCATGGTAGCGCCGCGACAACACCTCAAACCATTTGGTCAGCGTAAAACACTGGGCGTTGCAAGCAAGCAGGAAATCGGGATCGGGAATCCCACCAATAGGACTTTTGTGAAGTTTTCGAAACCCCAGATCGCTTCGCGCATATGCGCAGAGATGGGTAGTATATCCATCTCGCTCAACTGACTCAGACAGTTCTGCTGTCATGCGGCGGGTAATTATCATGACCGAGTGATTTTCGGGGTAAACCGGGATAATATCATGGGCATAAAAAAGCTCGGCCGGCGAAACCGCCGTTGTATAGGCAATGTATTTTCCCTGTTCATGGGCATGTTTTGCCCCTTCATAATATTCCTTCGTGAGCTGTTTTGAAAATTCCTTCGCTGTCATCTTTGGTTGTGTCTCACCCATTGATCTGCTCCCCATATAGCGATTCAACAAACGCCTCAAGGCGTGTTTTCGTTTGTGACCTTGCCACCGACTGGTATTCCGTATCCAGGACGATCATAGGGATTTTCTTGTCCCTCACAATCTTCTTCATGTCAGGCAAATCATAGTCCTGAGATTCACAAAACTTGATGTGAAAATAGATGATGCCGTCTGCCTTCGCCTCTTCCACAACTTGAAGCAGATGATCGTAAAGCCGTGTCCCCACATCCCGGATGGGCGAAAAGGGGCTTTTGGCAAAATGCCTCTCTGTCAAGGCCTCAATGGGATCGTCACGACTCGGCACATCATAGTCAATCATTCGGCTGCCGACGGTTAAGTCATCTCCCACAATGCTAACCTTCAACTCATCCAGGATGTCAAACAACTGGGCAGGCTCTACCGCAATCCCGGAAAGAACAACCTTTATGGGCTTTCCTTTACCTGGTGACTCCGTACTCAAATCAGACAAAAGATCGCTTAGAAGCGGAATGTGATCCTGTGGGTCCATGAAACAGAAGGAACGAATCAAATCGAAAAGCTGACGGTTTGAAATGATTTGTGGATCCTTCTTTTTGATGCGATAGATCTCTCTTAACAAGCTGCGGTTTTCATTGTAGAGGCGAAAGCTTTCCCCCAAGGCCTCCTCCAAAATTACCCGCCCGGAAAAATCCTCCAATTGTTTCTTGAGCCTTTCGGTTTCCGTATAAAACCAATGGCGGGCGCTTTTTCTATCCACCTGCCGGGGGATAAGAAAGCTTGCAAAGAGCTCAGAAGGAATAGTCATTCTCCATATATCCGACAGGTGCTGCGTTGTATCACAGACCTGGGGGAAAACAAAACCATCAAAGCTATCCGTCTCGTAATTCAGAACCAGCTCCAGGTTGCTACGCGCCAGGGAACATGCGTTGTCCGGTAAATGGGCACTGGCCTTGACGATGGGCTGGTTCGTCCCCAAGATGGTAACAGGCAAAAAACCCGCCGCGTAAATCATCTCAGGGGGTACATCTGCAAGCGGTGACCCAATGATTTTTTTGCCTGCCTCCTTCTTTGTTTTGAGATACGAAAAAGGGTTATGAGCAATAGATTGAAGATTCTCTAAAACCTCCTCTTTTTTCATCCAGACTCCTCCAGTCAATACATTGTTAAAGTTGCGGAAAAGGCCTTGATTCTCAGTGAAAGCTTCCCGTTCACGAATAGCTTCACATCAAAGGGAAACCATATCTTTCCCTGGAGCAGGCGGTAATCCCCATAGCGGATGTCAACTTCCTCTTTGAAAAATCTCCCATCCCGCTGGCCGGTTAACACTCCCACCATCCTTAAGGGAATAAAGCGGTCTTTGTCAATCCAGATCCCCTTGGGGGAATCTCCTGTCAGGTCGTTTCCCACCTGATAAGCGATGTTTGGATATAGCAGCTTTAATCTTTCCTGGCAGGGTTTAACACCCAACCTCCTCAACAAGGCCTTCAGCAGATTTACCTCGTGGCTCAGAAAAACATCCTTGTAAAACCCATAACGGCGCTGTGCGTCAATCAGAAAACGGTTGGCACCCAGCTCAGCAGGAAGATCACTCTGCGGCGTAATGGCTTTTCCTCCTACCCATATTCTCATGGGGACAAAAGGGTACATCTCGGCTCTTTCATCGATCGAGGCGAACGGCAATACCGTATCTTCTCCAAAGGCTTCAACCCTTTGGGTCACAGCAATGCCCTGAAGAGAATGGTAATTCTGCACCATCCTTTTGAAAACGTAGTCGGATGAAAGAAGGTAAGCCTCACCCGAAACTGGCAATAGAATGAGACACGCCCCCAAAAAAATGAAGGCATAAATGGCGCGTTTCATGGCTTTCCCCTAATCTCCTCCGCGACTTTTATCAGAAACTCTGAGATCCGTGGGCCAAGCTCCGGATGTTTAAGGCCAAAACGGACGTTGGCGATGAAAAACCCCATCTTGTCTCCCGCGTCGTACCGTTCCCCCTTAAAGCGATACCCGTAAATAGGGATCTCCTCACCAAGCCGCGCGATGGCATCCGTCAGCTGAATCTCTCCTCCTTTACCGGGCGGAAGCTCCTCCAGCACCTCGAAGATCTCAGGGGGTAGCAGGTATCTCCCGATAACCGCCAGGTTGGAAGGGGCCTCATCCACCAGCGGCTTTTCCACAAGAGACTTCACCTTGTAAAGCCTGTCCTCCACACCTTCTCCGTCAATAATGCCGTATTGAAATACCTCCGCACGGGGAACCTCCTTGATGGCCAGAACAATCCCCTTCCCCAGTCTGTTATACACATCGATCATCTGCCGAAGACAGGGCGGATCGGCATCCACAATATCATCCGCAAGGAGAACCGCAAAGGGATGATCCCCCACGATTTGTTTGGCGCACAAAATGGCATGCCCCAATCCAAGCGGTGTCTTCTGCCGAACAGACACAATCTGTACCATCTCGGAGATATCCTGTACCATCTTCAGGAGATCGTTTTTCCCCTTGGATTTCAGGTGATGCTCCAGCTCAAAGGAGATATCAAAATGGTCTTCGATGGACCCCTTTTCCCGGCCTGTCACGAGAATAACCTGCGTAATTCCCGTGTCGATGGCCTCCTCGGCAATATATTGAATGGTCGGTTTGTCCACGATAGGCAGCAGCTCCTTTGGGACCACCTTACTGGCAGGAAGGAATCGGGTCCCAAAACCCGCCGCTGGAATCACAGCCTTTTTAATCGTCATAGTCTATCCCCTCTCCTCGAAAAGCCGCTGAATCGTATCAACAAGTTCCTCAACATTGGAGGACTTGACGATATAGGCGTCAGAGGCCCAGCAGGAAAAATCCTGTTTGTATTCACCATAGGCAGAACACAAAATAATGGGAAGGTTCTTATAGTTTTTCCGAATTTCAGCCAAAACCTCTAAACCGCTCATCCCGGGCATCTTGATATCCAGTGTCACGAGGTCCGGCTGGAAGGTTTCCATCTTTTTCAGGGCCTGGGAGCCAGAATCTGCCGTCTCCACCTGATACCCCGCGTCCTCCAGTTCCATTTTGTACAAACTTCGAATGGCCTCTTCATCATCGACCACAAGGATTTTTTTCATTATTTTCTCCTCGGTCATGCGAGCGCAACCTCCCGAAGGTAAGCCGCGGACTGTTCGGGAGGCGTCGGGTTGATATAAAACCCCGTCCCCCATTCAAACCCCGCTATCTTCGTCACCTTTGGTATAATCTCAATATGCCAGTGGAAATAGGGTAAATCCTCATCCAGGATTGGAGCCGTATGAAAAACGAGGTTGTAGGGTGGATCCTCCAACACCCTATCCAATCTCTTTAGTGTTTTTGAGAGCACCTCCGCAAGGGTTTGATATTGAAACTGTTGAATCATACCGTAATGCGACGCGTGGGCCTTAGGCATAATCCAGGTTTCAAAAGGAAAACGCGCGGCAAAGGGGGCAAAAGCCACAAAGTCCTCATTTTCCTCAATTAAACGCACCCCGCGCTGGAGTTCCTGACCGATCATCTCACAAAAAATGCAGCGGTCATGGTCTCGATGATACCGCTTCCCCCCCTTCAATTCTTCCATAACCCGTTTGGGGACAATAGGTAGGGCTATGATCTGAGAGTGGGAATGTTGCAGGGAAGCTCCCGCCTCCTGCCCCCGATTTTTGAACACAATAACATATCGGAACCTCGGGTCCTTTGACAATTCCTCCATCCGCATTTTGAAAACAAAAAGAATCTTCTTTATTGAGCTCAAAGGCAAGTCTGGAAGTTCCACTTCATGATCCGGGGTCTCAATTACCACCTCGTGCGCCCCGATTCCATTCATTTTGTCGAAGATGCTGTCACACTGGCGATCCGTGTTGCCCTCCGCTTTCAGCGCCGGAAACTTATTGGGAACCACCCGGATACTCCACCCGGGATGGTCCGGCCCTGTACCTTCCTCGCGAAAAGCGAAAATCTCCGGGGGCGTCAGTGACTCATTACCCGGACAAAGAGGGCAGAATTCCTCTTTTTTCTCTATTTTTTTAGCGGCATAATCCGAAGGGCGTTTACCACGTTCAGGGGAAATAATTACCCACCTTCCCACCACCGGATCTTTACGAAGTTCAGACATGCCGGGAAACCTCGGTTACTTCCGCTTGAGAGGAATGACCCAGTTGCTCGCGTCTACTCACCGAGGCGTTTCTCTTCTTCTTCCTGTTTCGTCTTGCACTTTATACACAAAGTCGTCACAGGACGTGCCATCAGACGCTTCTCTGAAATCCTCCCTCCACAGGACTCGCAGATGCCATAGGTCCCGTTATCAATACGCTCCAGCGCCTCTTGCACTTTTTTTATCAACTTGCGTTCCCGGTCACGGATCCTCAAAAGAAAATCGCGGTCAAACTCAGCTGTTGCCCCATCCGTAGGGTCGGGGAATCGCACCTTTGCCTTGTTCATATCATCAACGGTCTTCCCTGCCTCTTCCAAAAGGGCCTGTAACCGCTGATTCAAGATTTGCCTGAAGTATTCCAACTTTTCCTTTTCCATCATCCATTCCTCACAAGCATTTGGATGGAGTGTATATAAAAGGAAGAAGCTTGTCAATAAATCGGCGAAAGGCAAAAAGGGAAAAACAACATTGGACGCCAAATTGCACAGATTTTAAAAACAAGGAAGGAATTGGCCGGGATTTCACAGATGAACACGGAAAAACAAATGCAAAAATATTTTTAAGACAGGATGAGCAGGATTAAATTCTGAAACAAAAAAGAGGAAAAATGGTTCATCCGATTAAAGCGTACCTGGCGTGATGAACAGCCATGATTTCGAGTTAAGCCATAGGCCTGTCACTTCATGGTCTTGATCTTGTTATGGGTTCCCTCCAAGGGTCCGGTAGAGATGGGATAATCATAATACGAGTCGGCAGAGGTCAGTCAGTAGTTGGCAGAAAAAACTGTGATGTGTGATATGGATGTATAATAAATAAATTAATCCTTTCTTCAAACACTTCGCGACTTACGACTCACGGCTTTTCTTTGTGTGCTTTACCCTTATTTTATCCGCACCCATCAGCCTAAATCCGTGTCCCATTTATTTTCCCTTTACTAACCAGCGCAACTTTCCTATATTCCGAAGGGAAGGGGGAAAAGCGATAAGGCTGCTGAAAAACCGGGATTTCATCTTTATCCTCGCTATCTGCCTTGGCCTAGGATCAGGCCAACTGGCTCAAGGGATTAAATGGGCTGTCCTGCCCGCGCTGGCCGTTATCATGACCGTTTCTACACTGGGAATTCCCGGCAGTCTTTTCAAAAATCCCCGTGCTATGCTTCGTCCTGTCGCCATGGGAATCCTAATGAGTTTCATCGTTCAGGGCGGCCTCCTTATAGGACTCGGGCAATGGCTGGTTTCAGACAAAACGCTGTGGACAGGGATTGTGCTTGTGGCCTCTGTCCCCCCCGCCGTGGCCATTATCCCTTTTACGGGACTGTTAAAGGGAAATACCACTTTCTCCCTCATCGCGACGATCGGTGGATATCTCAGCGGTTTGGTCATCACCCCGCTCATTTGCCTCGCTATTCTCGGAGCAAGCCTGATTCATCCCGCCAAAATTCTCCTCATCCTTGCGGAACTTGTGATTGCGCCCATTATTCTTTCTCGCATCCTCGCCTATAAAGGGGTTGATACCGCCATCCTTCCCTATAAGGGCCTCATCACCAACTGGGGGTTTTTCGTGGTAATCTATACCATTATCGGCCTCAACCGGACCGTTTTTTTCAAAGATCCGGTATTTATCCTGCCGGTCATCATCATCTGTTTTATCGGAACGTTT
Source organism: bacterium (assembly GCA_027073795.1). Lineage (GTDB taxonomy): Bacteria > Desulfobacterota > S145-22 > S145-22 > S145-22 > S145-22. The sequence goes on from JALTEW010000086.1 coordinate 8,754, forward strand.
GTGCTGGGAGCATTTATCGAGATAATCTGTCATTCCCTAAAAGTTGAGAAACCCCTTCGAATTAGTATCAACCTTTTAGGCACACAGAAAAACGCGGGGACCGCCGCGGGGATTGGGCTTGTTCTTTTCGGGAAAACCGCCGCGCTTCCGGCTGCCGTGTTTACCATCTTTATGATTGTCTATTTCATCTCCCTGGGGCTGCGGCAACAATGGCAAAGGAAGAAAAAGCTAACCATTTAATGTCACTCTCTGCCTTGCCTCCCATAGCCCCCTTTGATCCAAGGCTTGTGATCCGTCGATACAAAAGGTTCCTCGTTGACGTGACCCTGGATACCGGGGAAACTATCACCGCGCATCGCCCGAATTCCGGAAGCATGAAAAGCCTCATCACGGCAGGGAATGCCGCTTACCACCTCCACGATTTTATACCGGTCACCAAAGGGGCTACAGGTCGAACTGAACCTTTACCTTAAAAATCTCTCTGGCGGGGAGGTGGACAATTTCTTCAATACCCGTTTCCCGGGAAATATCGTTCAACATCTCTTCAACCACTTCCCACGATGGCGCGGTAAGGGTAAACCAGATATTGTAATAGGCCTTTCGCTCGTAATTGTGTGTCACACCCGGGAACTGGTTAACAATGGAAACAAAATCTTCAACATTCTCTTCCAAAACCCGGGCAGCGCAAAGTGTACTGACCCAACCAAGGGCTCTTGGATCCAATATAGCCCCGATCCGTCGGATAACGCCGGTTCGCTTCAGGCCTCTCAGGCGCTCCAGAATCTCTTTTTCCGTCAGGCCAAACTCCCCGGCAATAATCCCAAAAGGGCGGGAAAGCACAGGAAAATCCGCCTGAAGCCTATTAAGGATTTTCCTGTCAATCTCATCCATCGGCAATTTCCCTTAACTCCATATTCTTTGGTTCATAGCTGCAATAGGGTTCTTCCGCCAGGTAATCTCCCGTCATTTCATAGGCCCTTGCCCGACACCCTCCACATACCTTGCGGTACTCACAGATTCCACACTTGCCCTTGTAATTGTTTTCATCCCGAAGATCCAGAAAAATTTTCGAGGTCTTCCAAATCTCTGAAAAGGTGGCCTGCCTCACATTTCCACAATCCAGCTCCAGATACCCACACGGTTGAACCTGTCCTACATGTGAAATGAAGCAGAAGGCATTCCCGCCCAGGCATCCCTTGGTCACCGCGTCCAGCCCAAAGTTTTCAAATGTAACGGCCTTTCCGTCCTCTTTTGCCCTTTGTCGAATAATCCTGTGATAGTGGGGAGCGCATGTCGCCTTGAATTCAATGGGATAGGTTTCATGCTGGTCATAAAACCAGTTCAAGGTTCTTTCATAGTCTTCTGGCGAGATTTCCTGTTCAATCAGCTCCTTGCCGCGACCCGTCGGAACCAGTAAAAAGATGTGAATCGCCGCAGCCCCGATATTCAGGGCAAGTTGCAGGATATCGTCCAACTGATCCAGGTTCATCCGCGTGATCGTGGTATTAATCTGAAACTCCATTCCTGCTTCCTTGACGTAGTGAATCCCCTGCATGGAACCTTCGAAGGCACCCTCCACGCCCCGAAACTTATCGTGATGCTCGGCATCTTTTCCATCAATGCTCACACTGATGCGCTGAATCCCGGAAGCCACCATCTTCCTGGCAAACTTAGGGGTAATCAACGTTCCATTGGTTGCCATAACCATCCGCAATCCCTTGTCTGTCCCGTATCGCGCCACCTCAAAGATGTCCTCCCGCATGAGGGGTTCACCACCCGTCAGGATAATCACGGGCCTTGAAAAGGACACAGTCTCGTCAATCAGGTCTTTACATTCCTGCGTGGTAAATTCATTGGGATAGGGACCATACTGTGCCGCTGCCCGGCAATGCACGCAGGACAGGTTGCAGGAACGGGTGATTTCCCACGCGATCATCCGTAGCGCGGGAGTTTCCCCCGGTTTGAGCCTTCTCATTTCATGGGGATGTACCTGTGAAAATTTCATTTCATCGTCCTTAGGTGATTAGGTAGAAGGTGGAAGCAACTGTCTTTCATGTCAAGAGCTTTTTTTGGGGAGTAGGGGGTTGCCAGCAGGACATATTTTTTACCATACTGTTCAGGATAACGAGGATCTTGCGCATACAGGC
>JALTEW010000087.1:0-2899 GCA_027073795.1 bacterium
GGTACTTTAACCTCAATACCAGATTCCACTACACCCCGCTTGTAATCCTTCTTTATCAAATGGATGGGATCCCCCTTAGCCGGAACAAAGAGATAGGAGCGCTGTAGTGTCCCTGCCAGGTAGAAGACGTCAACCTTCTGAACCCAGAGAGAAGCCTCAATGCGGTTTTCCCTGAGGATCTTTTGCAGGCGCGCAACGCGCCGCCTTACTTCTTCTTTCGGGACGAGAAAATATCCGTGCATGGCGAGGATAAAAAAGTGGCCCGAGGCGACAAACGTCTCGGGCCATCATGTTTTGAAGGGTTATTTTTTGGGTTTTGGCATCACTGCCTCAAACATCTCTTCGTCATAGGGATGACCCTCGGCAATCATCTTCCTTAATTTGAGGATATCAACATCAGTGGCTCCTGTAATTCTCTTGGTGTTAAACGCACTCATACCCATGTCGAACTCTCCGTATGCCTGTGCGTTTGCAGCCCACCACATGATCGATTCCGCTTTTGTCCTTTCCCATGCAGTCTTCTTGGTTGCCCTGATCATCTGAAAAGACATGGCTACCTGCTGTGGATACATATTGGCAAAGGTCCACGCAATATCCATACATTTTTTGTCGAGCAGGGAGCGATCTCTTGGAAGTTCTTTAACCATTGCCTTTGCCTCTTTCGCCTCTTCCCCCGTCTTGTACTCGCCATATACAATTTCACCATTCTCCACGTACTTGTCCGTAATGACCTGGGGATTGCGGATAAATTCCCCATCCTTTTTCAGGACTGGAACCACGCTGTGAACATAGTTCTTTCGCAACATTTTATAGGCACTCCACCTCTCGCACGACACAGCATGCCACATGGCGTCCTGCATGGTCATCTCCAGGGGTTTAAACTGGCAGGCGCCGCCCATAGCAGTAGACCCATGTAGAGGACCTACCTGTGAAAAAAAGGCCAAATCTGAGGCCACAGTGAGGTCACAGACACCGCCGATTTCCTCACCGCCACCCACGCTCATCCCATTGCAGCACCTGATGAATGGCTTGGGCGATGTCCATACCGCATCAAATGCCCTCCAGTAAACCGACATATACTCTTGGGCATCCATGGGTCTCATCACATAATATTCAGAATATTCCGGAACGTTCCCACCTGTGCAGAATGCCGTCGTCCCTGCACCTGTCAAGACCACGGTAACGACACTTGGGTCATGGGATGCCTTGTCAAATGCGGCCGCTGTAGCATGAAGCATTTCGAGGGTGTACGAATTATACTGTTTTTCATTGTCCAAGGTAATCCACGCAACATACAGCCCTTCTACTTCATTGCCATCAGGATCTACCAATGGTCTTTTCTCATAGGTGGTCCTGGGTGGCGCATCTGCATTGAGATATTTCTCATCATACATCTGATGATTCTTCTTCATATCCTTAGGTGCCCTTGGGATCCAATCCAATGCCATGATTTCCTCCTTACTTACCTAAAATGTGTTTAATAACAAACCCCCGATTAGGGATACATATGTGAGCTTTTTCAAAGACCTTAATAATCGGGCCCATGTAGTGTTTTACCCTGAAACGCTTCGTCTCTATTTCATATCTTCCACCCCCCTTCATTACTTCCCTAACTTTTTAGAAATCCGGCTCCAGGACAATCCGCTTCATGGGCGGTGTCTTGTGGGCATACTCGAATGCCTCTGCTATGGTGCTCATGGGGCGTGGGTCCACAAAGTTCTCTATGTTGATTTTGCCTTCCAGGACCATGTTCAAGACAATGGGGTAATACTCCGGCAGGCATCCCCAAGTCCCGATCATCTCCGCATCAAAGGCCATGAGTCTGCTGATACTGTATTCCACCTTTTGGAGACCAAACCCTACTACGATAAGTTTTCCAATAAAACTTAACAAATTCAAAGCGATTTCCTGGCCAGGTTTTGTTCCCGTCACCTCAAAGATCTTCCATCCATAACTGGGTAATCCATTCTCCTTACACAATCCCCTGAACTCTTTGGACACAGCCCTTGCATCTTTATCAGTAGAGTTGATGACAAAGTCCGCACCGAATTTAAGGGCTCTTTCCAATTTCTCCTTGTTTCGGGCAATCCCTATCACCGTTTGCGCGCCGAGGGCCTTTGCTATCTGGCCCATGTACTGGCCAACACCTCCCGTAATCCCGATGATCACCACGTTATCTCCTATTTGAAGATCGGCTCGCTTTGCTGCCTGAAATGGGGTCGTGGCCGCATCCGCGATCACGGCAAAATGCGACAACGGGATGCCCTTCCTGTCCTTAATCTCACAGAGGTCTATGGAAGGTACCGGAATATGGCTGGAAAAGCCCCCGTAGATACCAAGGCTGTTGCCTGGCATCTTCTGGTCCAGGCACCGGTTGCCCCGTCCAATCTTACACATGTAGCACTTTCGGCACGGCATCACAGCCGGGATAATGACCTCCTTGCCAATCCACGCCTCATCTCCGGCAACCACCGTTCCCGAAATCTCATGGCCCAGCGTTAATGGGGGTTTGTTGACAGTGGGAACACCGTCATAAAAGTACCCCAGGTCCGTATGACATACCCCACAACCTGCGACTTCCACCAGCACCTCACCCTCTTTAAGCTCGGGAACAGGTATTGTCTTTCTCTCCAACTTCCCCGGTGTAACTTCTCCCGTCTCCCGGTTCTTGACGGTTGGTTGAACCATCTGCCATGTTTGAATTTCCTTTGGTACATTCGCCATTGTTAATCCCTCCTTTTATAAGAAGGTTGAAGGTTAAAGGTTGAAGGTAGAAAGCAGAAGGATAGAATCAGTATTTACTCTTTTCCTCTTCAACCTTCAGACTTCTACCTTTTACCTGGATCTAAATCATCCCGTATCCGCCATCCACACAAAGCAACTGGCCGGTAATATACCC
>JALTEW010000087.1:2909-10885 GCA_027073795.1 bacterium
AAGCTTTGGGTCGGTGCGTATCTTTTCCGTCATCTCTGTGGCCACGATTCCCAGAGAGATGACGTTGGCGCAGACCTGATACCGGGCCAACTCCCGTGCCATCGATTTGGTCATGGAGATGATACCACCTTTCGCGGCGCTGTAATTTATCTGGCCCACGGTTCCCACAATTCCAGCTACGGAGGTTACATTAATGATTCTCCCCGATTGCTGTTCCTTAAAAAACGGAAAGACCGCCTGAGCACAGAGAAACGTCCCCTTCATGTGAAGGTCCACCACCGCGTCCCATTGCTCCTCCGTCATCTTGTGCATCATGGCTGGACGTGTAATCCCCGCATTATTGACAAGGATATCAACCTTTCCAAAGGCATCCCCCGCTGCTTTGAGAAGGGCCTGGGCATCGTCGCGCCTGGCCACATCGGCCTTCACGGCAATGGCCTTCTGCCCCATTTTCTCAATAATCTCAACTACCTCTCTGGCAGCCCCTTCACTCCTGGAATAGTTTACAACTACATTGGCCCCTTCCCGCCCAAAAGCCAAGGCGACAGATCGCCCGACTCCCCGGCTGCTTCCTGTAACAACCGCGACTTTTCCTTCTAACTTCATGATGATTACCCTTCTTTTTCAGGCAACAGCAATCCACAGGGGGAACAATCCCCCTTGTGGATTATCTTCAATGTTTTCCAGTCTTACTTTCTATACCCCAACGCATGCCCAGCAATAATCACCTTCTGGATATTACTGGTTCCTTCAACAACCTGATAGCTCTTGGAATCTCTGTAGTAACGTTCCACTGGATACTCCGTTGAGAATCCATATGAGCCAAAGATCTTCATGGCAAGATTTGCTGCATGGGAAGTCGTCTCACCGGCATAGAGTTTTGCAACTGATGTATTCAGGGTTGTCTTGAAAACCTTCCCGGTCTCCCGCCATTGTTTGTCTTTTTCCCAGGCAGCTCGGTAAATAAGCAGCTTTGCCGCTTCGTGTTCAATGTACATGTCGGCAATCTGGTCCTGGATCATCTGAAACTTTCCAATGGGCTGACCAAACTGCGTTCTTTCATTGGCATACTGCACCACATACTCCAAAAGAGCATCACCAACCCCTACGGCGCGCGAGGCAGAACTCAAACGTGTGCTATCCAGCATAATCATACAGATTTTGAACCCCTCTCCCACTTCGCCTACAAGGTTCTTCTTGGGAACAAAGGCATCCTGAAAGGTAATCTCTCCCGTGGGAGCACAGTACAAACCCAATTTGGACTCAATCGCAATCTGCTCAATCCCCTTGGCATGCATATCCTCGATCAGAAAGGCAGAAATCCCGTGATGTTTCTTGCTCTTGTCCGTGTACGCGAAGGTCACGGCCACATCGGCCACGGGAATCCCAGAAATCCAGGTCTTTGTTCCATTGAGGAGAAATCCGTCGTCCGTCGCCGTTGCGGTAGTCCCCATCCCAGCGACATCCGATCCGCTGTTAGGCTCGGTAATCGCAAAGGAACCCAAGGTCTTGGCACTCACCAACCCGGGATAAAAGGCAGCCTTCTGCTCATCGGTACCGTGATTCATTAAAACAGTCTGCATTGCCATCATCTGAAGATTAAAGGGAAGCCCCCAAGACGGGCTCACCCGGGCAATCTCCTGACACATAACGGTAGCGCCCAAGAAACCAGCATCGTTTCCCCCATACTCTTCAGGAGCAATACACCCAAAAAAGCCCTGACGCCCCATATCCTCCACGATTTCCCGACGGAACCGGTGCTCTTTCTCGTCTTCCTCCATGGTAGGGCGGATTTTACGTTCCGCAAAATTCCGCGCCATATCTCGCATTGCCTGCAATTCTTCATCAAATTCGAAATCCATACATTCCTCCTTTTTTTTATTTAACACTCACTAAGTTGGTGGGATACACAAAACATTACGTGTAATTTTCATCTTTCCAACCCCTACACCTATACTTTGTGCAAATTATAACAAACTCACAACGCTTGTCAAGGAAATTTATTCTTCGATCAATATCGACCCACATCACTTTTCCCTGATAAAAACCAGGCCTGACCTCTTACCCTATTGTAAAGCAAAAAAGTTACCTCATGAAAAGTGCAAGACAGAGAAAATTGTTCGGCTGAAGAAGGTATCAGCGGTATTCGGCCTTCAACCTTTCCGAGATTTCCCTGAGCAGCTTGTAGCCGTTTTCCACCGTTGCATCCCCGTCAGGGTTCACCAGGGAACAGGTCGCCGGCATCAGGAGGGAATGCTCCCGAATCACGTCCCGTCCGATGCCTTTGGAGGCAAGGGTATCCAGGATACTCACGATCTTTTTATAAAGGGTTTCAAACGACTCCTTGTTAAAATCCTCGAACACCACGGGAACGATTCCCCAGGCAATAACGCCACCCTTGTCCAGAAACTGCTTAATCCTGTCAGCATACCCAACAAAGACATCCCCGCGGTCATAGGCATTGAAGGAAAGAATATCGATATCGAGATCCAGCAGAAAATCCCACCCGGGATTACCGCACAGGTGAATGCCGCGTTTCCCCTTGATCTGGGCAAACATGGTGTTCATCTCATCCTTGGCCTGGATGTCCCCATACCCGGAAAGGGCGGAAAAGATAAACTGTAACCCCGGCTCGTCGATAAACATGAAGGCATTCTCATTCTTTTTTAGAAGTCGTTCCATCTGAGAATTGACCTTCCGCGGCACGAAATCGAAGAGGATCTGGTGAACCTCGTCGATATAGAGGATTGGCTTGTCATTTTCGTCATGAACCACCAGGCCGAAGCTGATGGGCCCCTCCATCTGGCCCCGAATAGCCGGGTAATGTGCAAGGTCCTTTTCCAGAAAAAGGTGAAAGACCAGCGAGACCTCGGGTGTCAACTGAAAGAAATGAGGGTCGTCCACTTTGAAGAGGTAGGTTTCCAGGTCCTCATAAAAGGTTGCCCGGTTGAATTCGATCTTCTGTTTTTTTACATTGATGAAAGAGCCCGGAAACCGGTGTGCCACTTGGGCATACATATCCTCCTCGTAGCGCACCTTGGGCAACTGGGGCCAGAAGGGGATATCCACGCTCATGGCCAGCGCCAGCCCCTTATCCAGGTCTGTATGGGGCAACACCCCCATTCCCGAGGTCATGAAATTTCCCGGTATTGTCATTTCATGCTCCTTTTCACCTGTGCTGTCTTATCTTCACATTTAAGGCGTCTCGTTTAAATGTAAGGCGTCAGGCGTAAATTGTAAGGTGTCTAACTTTAAGTTTTCAGCTTCGAGTTTCCGCTAATATCTTCTGCCTTTTTACTATGGGTATCCTCTCAAAGCCCCAAATATCAAAGGAACAGATTTATTCTCTCGGCTGGTACCTGGTTCCAACATCTGGGTTCTTCTCTCCGAACTTCTCGATGAGCTGTTTGACAATATCTGCCCGTTCAGCGCCTTTACCCTCAAACTCTTTAATCAATTTATAGGCGCCAAACAGGGGGGAAGGGCCAATCTCCGAGGCAAAGGTTCCTATTCCCTGATTCCATACCAGCAATTCGAAAAGTTCATCCAGTTCCTTGGATGTGACTCCGATGGCATACCCCTTGATGAGTTCCCGCGTGGCCTGGCGGAACCGCCCGCCCCCCACCCCGTTGGCAAGGGATAACAGATAGCGCGTCTTCTGGCCAATGGCGGGATTTTCTCCTTCCCAGATAAGTTTCCAGAAGGGGACCACGATGTTGGCCAATTCGTTGTCGATCTCCCTGAAGTTCAGGATTGCCGTGGGCTTGAGGGGAACATCCATCCCTCCCGGCAAATTTGCCTCCATTATCTCTTTACGGTAGAAGTAAGTTCGATACTCGTCGTCTGCCACCTTATCTGTCTCATATTCGAATCCCAACTCAGACAGGGCCGAATAAAGGGGGATTGGCTCAAAGCTCTGAATCACGCACATCCCTTCCCCCACTGTCTTCTTCTTCGCCTTCGCCAGAATCATGGGCAAAAAGTTCCCCTTGATGTTCCTGACATCTACTACCTCGAATAAATCCTTATCTTTTCTCCAATCGGACATCTCTATTCTCCTTCAGCTATTTTCGCCCGAGAACGGCCCCTCTTCTCTCTGTAAATCCTTTCGTGTCCCTTCCAAAATCTGCCGGACAGTTGCCTTGCCTGTTTCTGTCATCAGCGCGGCATTGATTCTACTTTCCACCTCGTTGACCTTTTCCGGAGCCTCCTTCAACGCTTCCTGTATGGAGGCAATCTGGATGGCATCGGACACAATCCGGAAGTTCTGGGAATCTATTGTCTTTCTATCATGAATTGCCTCAACGATTCCGCAAACCTCGGCAATCAGGTCCTCACGTGCCCCCAGCTTTTCAAGAAGCGTCCGTGCAGCGGCCACCTTTTCTTCCGTGCGGGCCTCGGCGCTCTGGTCTTCCGGCGGCCTGACCACCACATCCTGGAGATAGGTGGCGGAGAGAACCACCGCCAGACTCCCTGCCTCTGCCTTGGCAATCTTTTCCGCGTACCTGGCGGAACGCGTTGCATGGCTAACACGCTTGAAGTCCTTCTTCAGGGTCAGCTTCATTTCGATGGCAACCCGGTGCTTAAAAAGGTCTTCCCTCTGGGCAAGCAGTTCCGGTGGGAGTTCCCCCAGACACTGGGCGGCAAACTTGCAATGCACCGCGCAGCCAAAATCAATTTTGGGGTTGATGACCTTCGCCCCGCAGTTTTTACACTTGTGGGTGGATTCGTCCTTAAAGAACTCCACCATGTGCCCGCAGTTGGGACAGGGGACCTCAAAAATCGCGTCCCCTTTCCAATAGCGGGTATCCTGTCCCGGGCACTTCATCGCTTATTCTCCTTTTGCCTTACTTCCCTGCCATCATGGCCTGGATATCACCCTCGACCGTGCCGATCGGCTTGATGTCAAACCTGTCCACCAGAACCTTGAGAACGTTGGGGGAGACAAAGGCCGGAAGGGTAGGTCCCAGGCGGATACCTTTGACCCCAAGATACAGCAAGGCGAGCAGCACTGCCACCGCCTTTTGCTCATACCAGGCGATGTCATAGGAAATGGGTAGTTCATTAACATCGTCCAACCCGAAGGCCTCCTTCAGTTTCAGGGCGATGACCGCCAGGGAATAGCTGTCATTGCATTGGCCTGCATCCAGCACCCGGGGAATCCCACCGATGTCACCCAGATCCAGCTTGTTGTAACGGTACTTGGCGCATCCGGCCGTGAGAATGACCGTATCCTTAGGAAGCTTTTCAGCCACCTCGGTATAGTAGCTCCGGGACTTTTGGCGGCCGTCACATCCGGCCATGACGACAAAGCGTTTGATGGCTCCCGTCTTGACCGCTTCTACCACCTTATCGGCCAGCGCCAGAACCTGGTTATGGGCAAATCCACCCACGATCCTTCCTTTTTCGAGTTCAATAGGCGGGGCACATGTCTTGGCCAATTCAATCACCTCAGAGAAATCTTTGCTCCCCCCCTCCGGGCGATCGTCAATGTGTCTGGCACCGGGATATTCCACCACACCCGTGGTAAACAGCCGGTCAAGATAGGTGTTGTCCTTCCTCAGGGGAACGAGGCAATTCGTCGTCAGGATAACCGGACCGTTGAAGGCCTCAAACTCCTTGTTCTGGTGCCACCAGGAACCCCCGTAGTTGCCGACAAAGTGATCATATTTCTTGAAAGCAGGATAGTAATTAGCCGGCAGCATCTCTCCATGAGTATAAACATCTACACCAGTTCCCTCGGTCTGTTTGAGCAGTTCTTCCATATCCTTCAGATCGTGGCCGCTGATGAGGATGCCTGGATTGTTACGGACACCAATGTTGACCTCGGTTATTTCAGGGTGCCCGTAGGCAGAGGTATTGGCCTCGTCCAGCAGGGCCATGGTGTTTACCGCGGTTTCCCCCGCCTTCATGACCCATCCGACCATCTCGTCCACCGAAAGCTCCTTCGTCGTTGAGGCCAGGGCCTCCATGATGAAACCGTAAATGGCATCGTCTTCCTTCCTTAGCATGGCGGCATGATCCGCATAGGCAGCGATCCCCTTAAGGCCGATGATTAAAAGTTCCCGCAGGGATCGGACATCCTCGTTTTCTGTGGACAAGACACCAACGGTCTTGGCCTTCTCCCTGAATTCCGCCTCGTCATCCGAGAACCAGACCGCCGCATCATGAAGGCCATTTGAAAAATCTTTGCCATTTTTTTTCTTGTAGGAAGAGATAAACCGGGCCTTCAGGTCTTCCCGGATTTTCAGGGCCTCCCTAATATGGGTGAAAAACCACTCCTCGCTCCAGTTTGCATTGGTAATGGTCGCAAAGAGGCCTTGTGAGACGAATAACCCGGTATTCCTATCCAGGATTCCCTCTTCCCTGGCCTTTTCACCCCAGATGGCGATACCTTTGAGGGTGTAGATGAGCAAGTCTTGGAGATTGGCGAGATTCTCTGATTTCCCACAGACCCCTTTGACGGTGCAACCCGTATTTTTTGCTGTCTCCTGACATTGAAAACAAAACATCATGCTTCCTCCTTTTTTTGGGGAATGATGAATTTCATTCCCTGTTTTTCTCTTTTCTATCAGAGAATCGAGCCATCTTCCTTGACCCAGGTCAAGCCTCGGAGAATTTTTATTCCACCCCCAGCGCCCTTTTCAAAGGGCCAAGCCCCGTTTTCTGGATCACCTCGCCAAAGCGCTCCCCTCTTCTGGAGTGCGTCTTGTAAAAATCGACACACCGACCCACGATGATAAGGGCTTTTTGCAGGGAGTAAATCCCGGGAAGCTCATCGGCAAGATGGGGATGGCGTCCCAGTTTTCCGCCTACGAGGATACGATAGCCTGATTCAGCCTCCATAATCGTTCCGGTAGGGCAGGTCCGGACACACTTGCCGCAGGAAAGGCATGTGCTGAAATCGATCTCCGGGACATCCCCATCGTCCTTCAGGGCGATCGCGCCATCCGGGCAGGCCTCCACGCAGGCGCCACACCGGCTGCATGGAGCTTCAGTGACCGTGGGCTTCGAGGCCCCAACCAGGCCGATATCGCAGATCTGGGGACGGCTGCAACAGTTGGGACAGTCTGCCACCGCTACCCGGAATTCATGATGCAGTTTCAAAGAGGTGGCCACCTTTCCCCTCAGAAATCGCTTGAGAGCTTTCCGGGACAAAGCTTCTGACAACCGAGTGGCCGTGTCATCTTCCTTTACGGCGCGGTTGGGGCAACCCGAAGAGCCGAAGCAGGTCTCCACGGAAAATCCCTTAACCTCCTCTTCCATGGACGACATAAACCCTTTCTGCAGCGCCACCACCATGGGCCTCGTAACGGTTTTCAGGCCCCGCCGTTCGGCCTCTTCTTCAACCTTTTTCTCCACCCGTTTCCGCACAAAAAACGGGACCTTCCCAAGCAAATCCTCCGCATCTGGCGCCCATTTCACGGCATACTCCTTTTTTTACCTTTTTTATTCTAGCATGTCACCTAGCCCCTCCAAGTTCTTTGACTTAGATCAACGGGAGTGATAAAAACCTGGACGTCATGGCCCTTTCATCCCTCAAAGAGGCGCTCAACGTCTTGTACGTGCGTTTCAATACACGAGGGAAAATCAAATGCATTTACCGTATGAAAGCGACGGGAGCCGAGTTTGACAAAACGACAGCCCCCTGATAAAAGTCAAGTTGATATCCGGAAAACGCAGCCTCTGATAGAGGGGATTTTGATCTCTTCGTAGTCAGGTTTCTTAAGAAACATATGGCCCCCGGTTTTATTGACAGAGAAGAAAAAGTGTTTTATTGGTAAGAAAAATATGTATATACTATTAGAAGTTGTTTTAAGTATCATTCCTGACAGCCGGAGGGGGAAACCGTAATGAAACACTTATCTGAAACCATAGAGGATCTCTTTCAGAGGCTTCGCGATCACTTGCCTGATGCAGTGATTGTCGCTGACAAGGCGGGGGGCATCCGTTACACCAACCCGGCGGCGCACCGC
>JALTEW010000088.1 GCA_027073795.1 bacterium
TTCGAACCCCCGGCCTACGGATCCGTAGTCCGTCGCTCTATCCATCTGAGCCATGGGCGCCTACGTACCGAACTTTTATCACATTCCTTTCCTGACTTCAAGAAAACTTTGTTTTTGGAGTTCCCCCATTTTTTACAGTTTCACTTCGGAATTGACTTAACTGCCTGATTATAAAAGACTCCCTTAATTTTTTAAGAGAATTTTGGGGGATGCCCTATTGAGAATATCTTGACATTTGGCCTCACTTAAAATAGATGTAAATTGTATGTCTGAGGAATTGTGCAAATGTGATAATTTGGAGTGCCTCCAGAAGATCAGAATTAAGCGTGAGTGTTTATTGTAATCTTAAATCTTGAATCTTGAATTTGGGTGATATCGGGAGGGAACTGTAATGCAGGAAGAATTTCCAAAAGCTGGTTATGAAACCCAACTTACATTAAAAAGCATATTGCAGCATGCAGCGACGATACACCCTAAAAGTGAGATTGTTTACAGGGATATTTTTCGGGGAGGTTATGCCAAACTCTATGAGCGGTGCCAGCGCCTTTCAAATGCCCTCAAAGGATTGGGGGTTAAAGAAGGGACAAAGGTTCTTACCTTTGAATGGAATACTCATCGCTTTCTTGAGATATATTTTGCCGTTCCCTGTATGGGGGCTATTATGCACATGGGAAACCCCCTGCTTACTCCTGAGCAGATAGCCTATATAATCAACAAGGCTGAGGACGAGATTCTCATCTTTAATAAGGATTTTACAGAACTGATCGAATCTATCCGGGGCAGACTGAAAACGGTTCGACATTTTATAATTTTGTCGGATGATGGAAATATACCTCAAACAACATTGAACCCCATTTCAGAGTACGAACAGTTATTAGATTCTGCGTCGCCTCGATTTGATTACCCGGACTTAGAGGAAAATACCATCGCTTCCATGAGCAATACGACGGGTACTACGGGTGATCCTAAAATCTGCTTTTTTACGCACCGGCAGAATGTGCTGCATACGCTTGTCTGGACCATTATGCTGCTCGGTTTTTCCGGGGACAAGGGGTTTGACCCGCGTCGTGATCTTATGATCCCTTTGGTCCCCATGTTCCACGCGCATGGCTGGAGCCTTCCCTACATGGCAACGCTTCTCGGTTGCAGGCAGGCGTTGCCAGGCAGATTCGAGCCTAAAACCTTTCTTGATTTAATCAAAGCAGAAAAAGACCCTGAGCAGGGTGGCTATATGCAGTGTGTTCCAACCATGCTTAACATGATTGTGACACATCCTGAAATAGAAAAATATAAGAAATACTTACGAGGTATTATCTATGAAGCAGGTGGAGTAAGACTTCCCAAGGGGCTTGCACTAAAGGCTAGAGATTTAGGGTTAGATATCTGCGCCGGGTGGGGGATGACAGAGGTCTACACAAAGGTAGGTCTCCAATTTTTGAAACCTCATATGTTCGATTTGGGAGAAGATGAGAAAATAGAATTTCTCACCAGATCGGGCATGGCGGTCCCTTTTGTCACTCAGAGAGTCGTGGATGAAAATGGAAAAGATGTAAAGAAAGATGGAAAAACAATGGGTGAAATTGTTTTAAGGGCCCCATGGCTTACCATGGGTTATTACAAGGAACCTGAAAAATCCCGGAAACTCTGGAGAGATGGCTGGTTGCATACAGGGGATCTTGCTTCAATAGATAATGAAGAAAGTATTTTGATCGTTGATCGGAATAAGGATGTGATCAAAAGTGGTGGAGAGTGGATTTCCAGCCTTACGTTGGAAAGCCTGATAAGTTTAGATGATAAGGTAGATGAAGTTGCCGTGATTGGGGCAAAATCAGCAAAATGGGGAGAGCGTCCCGTTGCGATAGTAGTTCCCAAGGTTGAATATAAGAGGAAAATATCTGAGAGGGAACTGAAGGAACATCTGTCTCAGTTTGTTAATGAAGGGAAAATACTAAAATGGTGGATACCGGAAAAATTCCTATTTGTAGAAGAGATACCTAAAACAAGTGTAGGTAAATACAGCAAAAGGCTTCTAAGAGAAAAATACAAAAATGTCTTAGAGAATATGGAATAAATAGCTTTTTATGTTCAAAACCCTTGACCTTTGCAGCCTTTTTTTAAATAACAAAAGGCTGATACATTCGCAGGAAAGCAAAATTAGACAGAAATCGAAAGCGTATCATTCAACATGCTGGCAGTGAGCAGAAAAATACAGGACGGAAGGTTGAAGTGAATTCTTTGCGTTCGTTGCAGCTTGGCGCGAAAATTGTTCTCTGTCTTCCTTCAGCCTCACGTCTCCTGCTCCTCATTTTTAAACACTTACGAAACTATCAAATGTCATGAGAGAGGGATGATAGACGTGGACAGGATTGACGCATTGCGACAGAAGAAAAAGAGAATCATGGATAGGCCTGACACAGATCAGAAAAGAAAAATTTTTTATGATAAAGGGATGTTACCTCCGCGCGAAAGGATTGAAAAGCTTCTTGACCCCGGGAGTTTCGTTGAGCTTGATATGCTTGCAACGCACCATTACCGTGATTTCGGAATGGATAAAAAAGAGATTCCAGCAGAGGGTGTTATCACGGGTTATGGAACGGTTTACGGGAGGAAGATATGCGTTTACGCTCAGGACTTCTCTGCCCTTGGAGGAACTTATGGCGAGATGCACGGGAAAAAGATCTGCGCGCTTATGGATACTGCCGCGGAGGTTGGGGCGCCTGTCGTTGGCATCTGTCATTCCGGGGGGCTTAGGCTCCATGAGACGTTGGGACCCATGGAGATGTTTGGGCAACTATTCAAAAGAAACAGCGTCTATTCCGGAGTGATCCCACAGATATCCATTATCCTGGGAGTTGTAGCAGGGGGACAGGCATATTCGCCTGGCCTTACAGATTTTGTGCTTATGACGAAAGATAGTTGTACCTATATAGCAGGCCCTGCTTTTGTCAAGGCACAAACGGGTCAGGAAATTGATGATATGGAGTTGGGTGGGGCTGCTATGCACGCAAGCGTCAGTGGTCTGGTTGATATTCTGAGAGACCAAGAGGAAGAAATCTTTCAGGAAACAAGGAAACTTTTGAGTTTCTTACCGTTGAATTGGCGTGAGTCTCCCCCGTATGTCCCCAATGACGATGACCCTGAAAGGTGTGTAGATGCCCTGAATAATATCGTCCCGGAGGAATCATATGAACCCTTTGATATGCATAAGGTGATTTGTCCCGTGTTTGACAATGAAGATTTTTTTGAGCTCAAGGCAGATTATGCCATGAATGTAATCATTGGGTTTGCCAGACTGTCGGGGCAATCGGTAGGTGTGGTAGCAAGTCAGCCCGATTACTTAGGGGGCGTTATTGATATCAAGGGTGCGGAAAAGGCTGCAAGGTTTGTACGTTTCTGTGATGCCTTTAACATACCAATCGTAACGTTTCAGGATACCCCTGCCTTTATGATTGGGAAAGAAATGGAAGAAAATGGGATGATCTACAAGGGTGCCAAGCTTCTTCACGCGTATGCTGAAGCCACGGTGCCAAAGGTTACAATCATTGTGCGTAAGGCCTATGCGGGGGCCTATATCGCATTGGGAAGCCAGTATATCGGCGCTGATCTGGTTTATGCCTGGCCCAATGCCGAGATCTCAAGTGTTTCAGCAAAGACCGCGGCAAGTATTCTATTCAGGAAAGAAATCGCTAATGCAAAGGGTGAGAAGGAGATTGAGGCCTTGTTTCAGGATTATTATGACAACTATGTAAACGCTTTCAGGGCGGCATCCCTCAGACATATTAACGACATTATCGAGCCGAGAGAGACAAGGGCAGTTTTAATCAGGTCCCTTAATCTGCTCCAAGGTAAAAAAGAGATCAGGCCCGAAAGGAAACATGGGAATATCCCTTTATAGGTTGTGTCAAGGATATAATATCAATGTGTTAAATTTTGCGCAGGCTTACAGTTGAATGAAAACTCAGGAAAGGAGCGGTGAATATGGGTTTTGAAATTGGGGATGATGTCAAGGCCATGCAGGATATGGCGAGGAAATTTATTCAGAAAGAAGTCCTCCCAAGGATTTCCGATGATGAAAAGAACCATAGGTTCCAGAGAGATATCATCGAAAAAATGGGCAAATTAGGCTTTTTCGGCTGCCCTATCCCTGAAGCGTATGGGGGATCCGGTCTTGGCTTTTTAGCCCATGCGGTTGTAACGGAGGAAATTTCAAAGGTGAGTGGTTCCATTCGTGCCGCCTTCAATATGCAGACAATGGGAACAGCCAGGGAGATTTTCCAGTTCGGGGATGAGGCACAAAAAAAGAAATATATTCAAAAGCTCGTAACGGCAGAATCCCTGGGTTGTATTGGGATTACGGAGGCCAACGCCGGGTCTGATGTGGCTTCTTTAAGAACCAAGGCCGTAAAAAAGGGGAGTAAGTATATCCTGTCAGGATCAAAAACCTGGATCACTTATGCTCAAGTAGCAGACATAGGTGTCATTTACGCTTATACGGATCCCTCCCAGCGATACAAGGGGATGTCCGCATTTGTTGTTGACATGCACGCGAAAGGGGTTAGTGTCCATCCTACAGCAGAAAAAATGGGATGGTTGGCTTGCCCTACGGGGGAGATTTTCTTTGACGACGTGGAGGTCCCAGAGGAAAACCTCCTTGGGGAAGCGGGAAGAGGATTTGAGTACGTCATGCATAGCCTTGACAATACCCGCTTGACTGCTGCAGCTGGCGCTGTGGGGGCAAGTCAGGGGCTGATTGACGAGGCGATAAAATACGCCAGAGATAGAGAACAATTTGGCAGACCCATAGGGAAGTTCCAGATGATCCAGGAAGAGCTTGCGAGGATGGTCGTGGAAACGGAGGCTGCCCGGCTCATGACATACCGGTGTGCGATGCAGAAAGATGAAGGGAATATCAACAATACACTGGAAACGAGTATGGCCAAGTATTATTCATGTGACGTAGCATCCAGGGTCGCAGACGGGGCGCTTAGGATCCTTGGAGCCTATGGTTATTCCAGTGAATACCCAGTAGAAAGGCTTCTGCGTGATGCAAAGCTCTACCAGATACTTGAGGGGTCGGCAAATATCCATAAGATTATCATTGCCGGTGATGCCCTGGGCTATCGTAAGGCAAATAAATGACCCGCGAACAGGGAGAACTTCCTCTTCAGGATATCAGAGTTCTTGACCTCACGAGACTTATTCCGGGAGCCTTCTGCACATCTATCCTTGGAGATTATGGCGCTGATGTTATAAAAGTAGAAAAAACCGATGAGGGAGATTATGAACGTCAAATCCCACCCTTTATCGATTCCATGGCGTCACGGTTTCTCATTTTAAATAGAAACAAAAAAAGTATCGTATTAGACCTGAAAAAGGTGGAAGGCAGAGAAATATTTTTGAAAATGGTGGCCGAGGCAGACGTCCTGGTGGAAGGATTCCGCCCTGGAACTATGAAAAAACTGGGGCTGGATTATGAATCACTCAAAGAAATAAACCGAAAACTTATCTACTGCTCCATATCAAGTTTTGGGCAAAGTGGACCTTACCGAGATATCATAGCACATGACATTAATATTCTTGGGATGGCAGGTTTCTTTGATGTTACGGGAATGAAAGGCGGACCCCCGGTTATTCCGGGCATTCAGATTGCTGACTCTATTGCGGGAATGAATGCGGCCTTAGGAATACTTATGGCTCTGTTCAGCAGGAAGAAAACAAACAAGGGTCAATACGTGGACACATCCATGTTTGACGGCATGTTGTCATGGATGTTCGATGCTGTAAAACATCTATTTGCTGGAGAAGAGGTTCCACAGAGAGGGGAAGGCAGGCTTTGGGGAGGCCTGCCAAATTATAATCTTTATAAAACTAAGGATGAAAGGTATATGGCTGTTGGTCCCCTGGAGATGAAGTTTAAAAACGAGTTGTTGAAAAAACTTGGCAGGGAGGATCTTGTTGAGGAGAGAGAAGGTGTGACTTCCACGGAATTCAGGGAATCTGACAGGGAATTGCATGCTTTTCTCCGTAAAACGTTTTTAACCAAGACCCGAGATGAATGGATGGCAGAGCTTGGCAAGCTGAACATCTGCGTAACTCCTGTAAGCACCTTGGGAGAGGCCTTGTCCCACCCCCAGACGCTTTCCCGGAAGATGGTGCTTGAAGTGGAACATCCTTTAGTTGGGAAGATTAAGCAAATGGGTTCACCACTGAAGTTTTCCGACATACGGCCGGATATTAACCGATATCCGGCCCCAAGACTGGGGGAGCATACAAGAGAAATATTACGTGAATTGGGATTTGCGGAAAGTAGAATTAGTGAGCTGGCTGAAGAAAAAATTATTCAAGAATAATGGTAGAGAAAAGAGAGGCTTTGTAGGTAGGTTCTTATAAATTTTTGCCCTTTATTGTTTACATCGCAAATGGCTTATTGACAAAGAAATGAAATTTGGGTAAGAACATCCATCTAATGGGTGTTGCATGAACAGGTGTTAAGATAGGTTTCTTAGAGTTGAGTAATGTCAGGGGCTGTGGGAAATGAGATTTTTGTTTAAGTTTGTTATTTATCCGGCCGATAGGTTGGATGGAAATGTGGAAAGATTAACCTATAAATTGGTGAAAGGGAATGTCTCATGACACTTTCAAGCATAGATATCGTACGACAAGCTGAAGAAGAGGCGAGGCAGATTGTAGAAAATGCCGAGAAAGCGGCAAGGGCCATGGTGGAGGAAGCTGAGGCGAAGGGCTTGGAATTAATGTCTCATGCGGAAAGTGAGATGGATCAGTTCAGTAAGGAAAAACTAAAACAGGCTGAGAAAAATGCAAAAAAGGAGATGGCGCGTATAGAAAAGGATAAGGCCAAAGTGATTTCAGGATTAAACAGCTTGGGGGAAAAAAACATTAAAGATGCCAAGGCATTAATTCTTTCAAAAATCTGAAGGGATCAATTGGAATGGGTATTGAGGCGGTAAAGAAAGTAAGGATTATCGGGCATCAGTCTGTCGAGCGGAATCTCATTGATTACCTCCAATCCCTCGATGCAGTGCACATTACCCGTGTTTCGGAAGAATGCAGCCGGGGGCTGGAGCCGACAGGAGCCGATAAGAAACTGGAAGAAAAGCTACAGCGTCTTCGCCTCGCTCTCCAATTCTTGGCGTCCTATGAAGAGACATCAAAAGGTTTTGCTGCCTTTTTAGGAAATCGAATTATTATTTCACTTGGGGACTTTGAAAATTTTAATAAGGAGGCGGAAGTAGACAGGATTGTTAACCAATCTCTTTCTTTGGAGCAAGAGATTCGCCAGACTGAGGTATCCCTTTCGAACCTTGAGAGCGAAATTGCTTTTTTACAACCGTGGGTGCAGCTTGACGAGGTTCCCGAAACACTTGATAGGTTTTATCGCGTAAAAGTGGTTACCGGCACCCTGCCTTTAGAAGGGTTAGAGATAGTTTTACAGCAGATCGATTCTGCCATACCTCTTTCACATATTGAAGTGCTTTATAAAACGAAGCGCCAAGCCTATCTGTGCACCATTTTCCATAAAAGTGCAGAAGAGCCGCTTTTTGAGATTCTTCAGAAAAGTGGCTTTGAGCCGGTTAAACTTGAAGGGGTGCGATCCCCTTCACGGCAAATTGAAGAAAAACGTGCCCAGATAGAAAAACTTAATGTGAGATTATCCGAGCTTCACAAAACTGGACGGAGTTTGAGCGAGAATTTGCAAGATCTTCGGGTCATGTATGATGTGTGGGATGAAGCATTGAAAAAATCAAGGGTCCGCCAGAAGTTCGGGACAACGGAGCGCACTGTTTTAATTGAAGGATGGGTTCCCGGAAGAATTATCAAGAAGATTCAGCGGGAGATGGATAGTGAATTAGGGATGATCAGCCTTGATGAGATAGAACCCGAAGAAGGGGAATCACCGCCTATCTTGCTAAAGAACAAGCCTTTTATTCGTCCCTTTGAATTGATTACGGAGCTTTACGGGATGCCGCATGCGAGGGAATTTGACCCTACTCCCTTTCTTGCTCCGTTTTTTGCGGTGTTTTTTGGGCTCTGTTTGACGGATGCCGGCTATGGTCTTATCCTTCTGGTGCTCAGTATCTGGATGGTAAAAAAATATGGCGTCATGCTAAAGGGCTCAAAGCTCATTTGGCTTTTGATGATTGGCGGCTTATTTACCATTTTAATGGGAGGAATCACGGGAGGTTGGTTTGGGGACATGGTAGATCGGTTACCTTCATCCCTTGCTGGCATTAAGAATATCAAGAATGCCATCATGCTTTTTGACCCCATGAAACAGTCAATGATATTTTTTGCCATTGCCATTGTCCTTGGCTTTATCCAGATTTGTTTTGGTCTCGGGATAAAGGTTGTCCGGGATTGTCTGAACGGGCGGTTATTGGACGCCCTTTTTGATCCATTTGCCTGGCTTGTCTTGTTAAATGCGGCTGTTCTTTACGGATTGGGCAGTAAGGGTATTTTATCCCCTGCTTTTGGAGCGCTTGGGAAGTGGTTTTTGATAGGTGCTGCGATGGCGATTATTCTATTCTCCGACAGGGAGAAAAAAAACCCGATTCTTCGGGTTATAAGTGGGGTCTATACCTTATATGGTGTGACATCCTATCTTGGGGATGTCCTGTCATATCTAAGGCTTTTGGCCTTGGGCCTTGCGACGGGGGTTATTGCGGTCGTTGTAAACATCATCGCGTTTATGGTGGGTGGTATTCCTTATGTTGGATGGTTAGGCGCCGTCATTATCCTTGTGGGGGGGCATGCCTTTAATATCGCGATCAATGCCCTGGGTGCTTTTGTTCATACAACCCGTCTCCAATACGTAGAGTTTTTCCCAAAGTTTTTTGAAGGGGGCGGGGTTGCTTTTCAACCACTCAGAAGAGAAGGGAAATATACATTGGTGATTGGGCAGGAAAGGGGATAGATAAATGATAAAAGAAATGCTGAAAGGAGGAAAGGAATGGAATTTTTAGGGAGTTTTTCTTATGCGGTTCCTTTGGCAGGTGCTGCGATGGCGGTGTTTCTCGCGGGATTCGGGTCGAGCATCGGGGTAGGAATTGCAGGACAGGCCGCCGGGGGTGTTTTGAGCGAAGACCCTGAAAAATTTGGCGCGCTCCTGATACTGGTTGCCTTGCCAGGAACCCAGGGAATATATGGTTTCCTCGGGGGGTTTCTGGTTATTAACAAATTGGGCCTTTTAGGTGGGAATCCAGTGCATCTCACAATGCTTCAGGCATGGCAAGTCTTTTTTGCCGCATTGCCTGTGGGATTTGCCGGATGGATTTCGGGAATCCATCAGGGAAAGGTCTGTGCGGCTGGGGTGGCCATGACAGCGAAAAGGCCAGAGGCAATGATGAAAGGGGTTATTTATGGTGCGATGGTAGAGACATATGCGATTCTTGGCCTCTTAGCAACCATCCTCTTGCTGAACGGAATTAAGCTGTCATAAAAAAGGGTTACGGTGAAGGAGCTCATTCATGCCGCTTGAGAAAATCACGGAAAGGATTTTGGAGGATGCCAGCGAATCAGCCGCTAAAATCCAGGAAAAAGGTAAAGATGATGCGGAAAAAATAATGGCTCATTATGAAAAAAGGGTGAAGGATTATAAAGAAAAAGCCATGAAAGAAGCGCAGGTCCAAGCCAAAGAAAAACAATCGCAGATGATAAGCACGGCAAAGCGATTGGCAAGAAATGATATTCTGGCGCATAAGCAAGAGTGGATCGATCGCGTTTTTGAAGAGGTAAAAACCGATATACTCGAAATGCCTGAACCTGATTATATTTCCTTTTTAGCCAACCTTGTAAAAAAATCCAATCCGGAGGGAAGTGAGGAGATTGGGCTTTCCCATAAGGATAGGGTGCTTTGGGATAAATTAAGCAGCAAACTTAGCGAAGATTTCCCAGGACATCATTTCAAGCTTATGGAATCCCCCTTTCCGATGGAGGCAGGGGTTTTTATAAAAAGGGGTCAGACATTTCTGAATGCATCGCTCGATGCTATTCTGGGGGAGTTGCGCGAGAAGGAAGGAAAGGAAGTTGCACAACATCTGTTCCCAGAGGAAGGGCGTGGGAATGGAGTTTAGGGGAAATCCGGATTACGCCTATGCTGTGGGAGTAATCCGGGTAAAAGAAAAAGAATTGTTAAACAGAGAACGGTTTAACAGGTTAGTGGAAGCAAAGGATGTTTACGATCTTTTACGGCTTCTCTCCGACACCCCTTACGGGGAGATTTCTCACGAAGATTCACATCCCGAATCTGTTCTGCAAGATAGTCTGAAGGGGGAATTATTAAAGAGCCTTTCCCTTTTTTCGGAGTTGTGCAGCGACGAGTCTGTCCGGGAAATAGTTTTTTTGAGATATGATTTCCATAATCTAAAGGTTATTTTTAAAGAAAAGGTATCCGAGGGGAGGTATGAAACCGCAAGGTTTTTGGACGGGATCTACCCATTCAATATCTTGAAATTGGCTATTGAGGAAAATGCCTGGTGGGATATCCGCCCTGATCTGAGAGAGGTGTTTCGAGAATGCAGAAAGAGGATTGAAAAAGATCCCCGCCCTCATTATATTGACAACGTTCTCGACCGGGCCATGTATGAGACAGTTCTTACTAAATTCGATGGTGTAATCCCCTTTATCAGGGAATGGATTGTTTCGGAAATTGACCTGACAAATATCGGGGCATTTTTTAGGTGTCGATATGCTGACCGTTCCAGGGCCTACCTTTTAGATGCCTTGATCAGCGGGGGATACCTTGACATCCCGTTCTTCCAGAAGATCTGGGATGAACCTCTTGAAGCCCTTCCTGCAAAATTTCAACATACACCCTATCGCAGGATTGTGGAAAAGGGTGTGGAGGTATTTCAGAAAGATTCATTTG
>JALTEW010000089.1 GCA_027073795.1 bacterium
CAGGGGCCTCATTATTAGACCGCTTTAAGGCGCTCCTCAAACACGTGCAGTTGTTTGACATACTAGTTGGCTATTTCCAGACAAGTGGATTTTTCAGGCTTTATGACGCCTTGGAACCCATTGATAAAATACGAATCCTGGTTGGCCTCAAAGTTGACAGGCCTGCCTTTGAAATTATTGATTTTGCAACCTACCAAAATAAAATTGATTTTCAGTCACACAGCAAGACCAAGAAATTTATTAAAGAGCAAACAATTCTTGAAATAGAAAATTCGGCAGACTCGAACAACGTGGAACTTGGCATAAGAAAGTTCATCGAATTTCTGACCTCTAATTGTAGCAATAAGGAAAAAGATATCGCTCATGGCGGAAACGGCAAAAAACTGGAATTCAGGGCCTATCCAAGCGAGAAAATCCATGCAAAAGTCTATATTGGCCGCTTTCCAGAAGGTGCCCTTGACTATGGCCGCGTTATCACAGGATCCAGTAATTTTTCAGAAAATGGCCTCATAGCTCACAGGGAATTCAATGTAGAGCTGAAAGACCGGACAGACGTAGAATTTGCCCTGGCCCAGTTTGAAAATCTGTGGAAAGACGCTGTTGATATATCCGAGGATTACATTGATGCCATCAAAAAACACACCTGGCTAAATGATGAAATTACGCCATATCATCTTTATCTCAAGATGCTCTATGAATATTTCAAGGAGGATATCAATCTGGACCAGGAAGTCGAGGTGTTTATGCCCCACGGCTTCATGGATTTGGCTTACCAAAAGCAGGCAGTGCTCTCTGCCAAAAAGATACTCGAGGCATATAATGGTGTATTCCTTGCAGATGTTGTAGGCCTTGGGAAAACCTTTATTGCCGCCCTTCTTGCCCAGCAACTCCGGGGTAAAAAACTGGTAATTTGCCCTCCTGTCCTAAAGGAATACTGGGAGGAGACCTTCTTTAATTTTCACATTCCTGTAAAGGTGGAGTCCATTGGCAAACTGGATGAAATTATCAAAGAAGGGCCGGACAGATACGATTATGTCTTTGTGGATGAGGCACACCGTTTCAGAAACGAATACACCGGGAGCTTTGAAAGGCTTCACCAGATATGTTTTGGCAAGAAGGTGATTCTTGTCACCGCCACTCCTCTCAACAACACCTTTCAGGATATCTTCAGCCAGTTAAAGCTCTTTCAGGTACCCAAAAAATCAACAATACCTGGGGTCCCGAACCTGGAACGATTCTTTAGGGGCCTTGAAAGGCGCCTTTCACCTCTGAAGAGGTCTGACCCGGAATATATCAAGGCCCTCAAAGAGGGATCAGAGGAAATCCGTGAGAAGATATTAAAGTATGTAATGGTGAGACGTACAAGGACAGAGATAATCAAGTACTTTTCCAAAGACTTGAAGGAACGGGGGCTTACTTTTCCTGAATCAGAGGAACCCAGGCGCATCATCTATAGATTCGACCCCGATATAGACCTTGTCTTCAACAGCACCATAGGCCTTCTAAAGGAGCTTAAATATGCCCGCTACACCCCGCTTCTCTATCTAAAGAAAAGGCTTTCTGACTTTGAACAGCAGAGCCAGAAGAATGTTGGCGGCTTTATGAAAAGCATGCTGGTCAAGCGCTTAGAGAGCAGTTTTTACGCATTTCGAAAGACCCTAGGGCGTTTCATTGACTCATATTCCGCCTTTATTGGTATGCTGGAGGGCGGAGAGGTCCTAATAAGCAAAAAGGTGAACGTCTACGAGTTGCTGGATGAAGACAATGAAGAAAGGATCCTGAACCTGCTGGAAGAAGGCAGACTCCAAAGATTCAAGGCCGATGATTTCAGGACGGATTTTAAGGATGACCTTTCAACAGACCTTTCCATACTCAGGGAAATACGCAGGCTTTGGAGGCACATTAATAAAGATCCCAAGCTTGAACAGTTCATACAGGAACTTCAGTACAATGAGGAACTCAAGGAAAAGAAACTCATAATCTTTACAGAGTCCAAGGAGACCGGAGAATACCTTGCAAAAAACCTGAACAACCAATTCCCAGATCAGGTTGTCTTCTTTTCAAGCGAAGAAGGACTATTCAAGGACGAGACCCTTTCAAAGGCAAGGGCGCGGGAACTTATAAAGAAAAATTTTGACCCAAACAGCCCTGTCCATGCCGATGACATAAGGCTTTTAGTCTCAACAGATGTGCTCTCAGAGGGAATAAACCTACATCGCGCAAATATAATCATAAATTATGACCTCCCATGGAACCCCACGAGGGTGCTTCAACGTGTAGGCCGCATAAACCGTGTTGGCTCTATGCACGAACGCTTATTTATCTTCAATTTCTTTCCCACATCCCAATCAGATGAACAGATAGGGCTTGAAGACAACATCAAGGCAAAGATACAGGCCTTTCATGATACCCTGGGAGAGGATGCAAAATATCTAACGGATGAGGAAATCATTGAATCCCACGAGATATTTGGCGAAATACTTTACAGGCGTCTCACCAGTAAAAAGACCTATGAAACAGGTAGTGAGGACGAAGATGAAAAGACTGAGCTTGAATATCTGAAAAAGATTCGGGACATCCGAGACAACCAGCCTGGGCTTTTTGAAAAGGTAAAAAAGATTCCCAAGAAGGCGCGTTCAGGCAAGGAAATGCCCGCCCAGCCAGACAGGCTCCTTACCTTTTTTAGAAAAGGCAAACTCAAAAAATTCTTCATCACCGATGGACGTTCCTCCCAGGAGATAAGTTTTTTTGATGCGGCAGGCCTTTTTGAATGCGATGAGGATAAAAGGCGCGTGAATCTGCCCTCTAACTATTTTGAGATGCTCGGCAAAAATAAAGAGGCCTTTGATACCATAACCTCAGAAGGCGTGGATGATTTGGAGCCAGCAAAAGGTCGAGGTGGCAGGTCAAATGAGGCCTATGTCGTAAAGAGGCTAAAGGCCAGGGAAGTCAGGGGCTGCCAGGGCTTCACTGATGAAGACGAAGAATTCATGAAGAGTGTCCTAAGCGCCTATGACGCAGGAATAATACCCAAGAGCACCACCAAGAAGATAAAAAAGGCCATTGAAAAAGAGATTAATCCCTACAAGGTCTTGGCTGCCTTCAAGAGGTTTATCCCGGCATCACTACTTATGAAGAGAGATTCTACCACAGTAAGGCCGCTTGCAAAAAGGGAGATCATTTTATCTATCTATCTTAGAGGTAAATGAATGAGGTCACACCCAATGAAAATTAAATACTTTCCTGACACAGACACCCTGTTAATGGAATTTAGTGAAAACTGCACAGGCCGCATGAAAGCCGGCATGGAAAGATGATTCGAAGGGAAACAGCGCACATAATCTCCGAGACATTCACAAATCCATTTGATGAATCCAGGTTTGTCTTCTTTGTAAGGAATCTTCTAAATGATGAAATAGATGAATCCAAGGCCTTCGACTACTACGGCAATTACATACCAGATGCCTTTAAAGGTCATATAAAACGCTACAAACGAATCGGCACCTATACCGATCCAGAAGGAAACAAGATTGACATACTGACCATTCGCCTTTCCAGGCAGCAGGCGCTTTGGCGTGCAAGGACGACCCAGCGAAATTTTGCAGCCTGGTATCTCAAAAAGAGGGGAAAGGATGCAGCCCTTGCGGCCTATTTTACAGACGAGCAGGAAGACTGGCGCTTTTCCTTTGTACGCATGGAATACCACCACGAGCTTGATGAGTCTGGCAAGGTTCGTGTAAGGGAAAAACTTACCCCGGCAAGGCGCTATTCCTTTCTGGTGGGCAGGAACGAACCCAGCCACACTGCACAGGCGCAGCTCCTCCCCCTCGTGGAAGACACAGAGAACAACCCAACCCTTGACGAGATAGAACATGCCTTCAGCGTAGAGAGGGTAATAGATCGCTTCTACAAGGAATACAGGGGCCTTTTTGAGCAACTGGTCCAGGAACTCGAGGGGATTAAGGCAGGGGACCGGCTTGTCAGGGAGGAATTTGAAAAGCGATCCATTGACACAGCCAATTTTGCCAAAAAGCTCCTCGGCCAGATCGTATTCCTGTATTTCCTACAGAAAAAGGGATGGCTTGGGGTTGGCAGGGACGAGCACGGCAAGTTCAAATCCTGGGGACACGGTCCAAAAAATTTTCTCAAGAGGCTCTACCAAAAGAAATACATAGATTACAACAACTTCTTTAGTGATATCCTTGAGCCGCTTTTCTATACAGCCCTTGCCGTAGAAAGGGAGAATGACTATTACGACCGCCTTGATGTGAGAATCCCTTTCTTGAATGGCGGGCTCTTCGACCCCATCAACGGCTACAACTGGCAGGAAACCGACATCCTGATAGACAACGATTTCTTTGAGGAAGTCTTCCAGGTTTTTGACGCCTACAACTTTACTGTCTGTGAAGACGAACCCCTTGAAAAGGAGGTGGCCGTTGACCCTGAAATGCTTGGAAAGGTCTTTGAAAATCTTCTGCCTTCCAACCTCAGAAAGGGCCAGGGCGCCTATTACACTCCAAGATCTATTGTCCATTTCATGTGCCGGGAAAGCCTCATAAGTTATCTGGACAGGGAGATCAACAGGCCCCAGATGTCCATCCCGTCTGAGCCCCAAGGTCCCAGTAGGACTCCTACCAATGTTGCCAATAGCAAGTTAATTGAAAGACAGGACATCGAAGAATTCATAAAAAAGGGCGAATTTGCCATTGAAAATGATGAGGCAAAGCTTGGCGGCACTACCTCTTATTCATTCAAGATTCCAGAATCTATCATCAAAAACGCAGAATTTCTGGATGAAAAGCTTTCCAGTATAAAGGTGTGCGACCCAGCCATTGGCTCAGGCGCCTTTGCAGTTGGCATGATGCACGAGATAGTGAAGGCACGGATGGTCCTTTCCACATATCTCAAGACCGCAGACGGCAATCGCACCCAATATGATTTTAAACGCACCTGCATACAGGAATCCATCTATGGTGTTGACATAGACCAGGGAGCCATTGACATAGCGCAACTGAGGCTCTGGCTCTCCCTGGTAGTGGATGAAGATGACTACCATTCCATCAGGCCGCTCCCAAATCTTGATTACAAGATCATGCAGGGAGACAGCCTCATTGAGGACCTTTTCAGCCGCACGTCTCCTCAGGCCTCATGGATAAAGGATGAGCGCCTTGAGGACCTTGTAAAAAAGCTGCATCAGAAGCAGCTTGATTTTTTTAGTGCCGCCCATATCAGCGCCAAAAAAAGGCTGAAGAATGAGGTGGAAGGGACTATCCGTGACATCTTTTCCTATCTTTTCGAATCTGAAAGAGAAAATCATGCAACGGAACTTGCAAGGATAGAAGAAAAGGCAAAACAGCTTCCAGGCAAGACGCAAAGGGAAATTTTCCTCGATTCAGAGAAGGCCAGACTCCAGGAGCTTTACGGTAGCCGAATAGAAGAGACTGAAAAACAGCTCGACAGCATGGTGCAAGGCTCTCTTCCCAGAAACTTTTTCCCCTGGAGGCTCTATTTTGGCGATGTTTTCAAGAAAAAAGGGGGCTTTGATATAGTAATCGGCAATCCTCCCTATGTGCGCCAGGAGACAATAAAAGGCATAAAGCCCCGGCTAAAAGAACAGTTTGGAGATTTCTATTGCGGAACCGCTGACCTTTACACCTACTTCTATAGGCGAGGCATAGATATCCTACGAAAAGACGGCCACCTTTGCTTCATTGCGCCAAACAAATTCATGAGGGCGAAATATGGAAAGAAGACCAGGAAACTCATTTCTCAAACCTTTACCCCAAGACTGGTTATAGATTTTGGCGATCTTCCCATCTTTGATGCCACCACCTACCCATCAATCATCCTGGTGGAAAAGAGAAAACCGAAAAGGGACGGGGCATTCAAGACCGCCACTTTTACAGACGGGGAACAGATAAAAAATATCGACAAGTCCCTTTCCAAGATAGGGTTTGAGATGAAGGTGGCTCATCTTAGGGAAGAGGGATGGAACCTTGACCGGCCTGAGGTACTGGGGCTTATGGAGAAGCTCAAGAAGAAAGGCATCCCCCTTAAACAGTACGTCAACGGGCGATTTTACTACGGTATTAAAACAGGACTTAACAAGGCCTTTGTAATAGACCAGGCAACAAGGGATCGGCTCATAGCAGAAGACCCCAAAAGCGAAGAGCTGATAAGGCCGTGGCTAAGGGGAAAGGACATAAAGCGGTGGAAGGCACAGTGGGCAGGGCTTTATGTGATATTCACTCGACGTGGCGTCGATATTGAAAGATATCCTGCCATTAAAAGGCATTTGGAGCAGTTTAGACAAGAACTTACCCCAAAGCCAAAAGGCGCGCCCACGAATATGCCGGGCAGAAAACCTGGCCCATATAAGTGGTACGAAATTCAGGACAACATCGCTTACTACAGGGAGTTTGAACGGCTAAAGATTATTTATCCAGAGGTCTCTTCTACACAACGATTTGCCATTGATTTTAAATGTCATTTAACTGACAAGACATCGTTTATAATCCGTCATAATGTTGATGAAATGCAATATGTTATTGCTCTTACTAACGCAAAACTTATGTCATTTTTTCATAAAAATTTAGGTTCTATGATGCGTGGTAGGTACTATATGAATAGTAAAATTTATATTGGGCAACTACCCATTGCATCTGCTTCTACTTCTCAAAAATCAGCCATCATCTCCCTTGTAGAAAAAATCCTTGCTGATCCCGATAGCCCCGACGTGCCCACATTAGAAAAGCAGATAGATGCCCTGGTTTATGACCTTTATGGCCTGACAAAGGACGAAATAGCCATTGTTGAACAACACTCATCTTAAATAGGACCAAGTTGTGAATAGATTTTTACAAAATAATGACATCATAGACCTTGATCGGAGGTATGTTCCAATATCCTTTGATAAAGATGACCAGGAAACCCTTGCCATAGAGAGCCAACTCGCATTGCTGGATGGCAAACGTTATGGCAAAACTATATACGATCTCACAAAGAATCCCCTCACAGTTGTCTTTGGAGAAGCCCGCTCTGGAAAGACCACGGAATTTCGCATTGCCAGCAAAAAACCAAATGAAAATAGACAATTTGCCTTTTTTATATGCGTAGAAGAGCTCAGCAATCCAAGGACTAAAGGCCCGGAAGCCATTTCAGATGCATTGGAAATAGAAGAAGAAGGCAGGTTTGAAAAATGGATTGGAGGTACAGAAGATGCCGTTTTCTTTCTTGATGCAGTAGATGAGGCAAAGCTAAGTAATCCAAATGATTTCGGAAAGGCCATAAAAAATTTCCGCAAGTCACTAAAACCACATCTACAAAGATGCCGAGTCGTTGTCTCTTGTAGAATTAGTGAATGGCGTCCAAAAACCGACGAAAAACCCCTCAAAGAATTAAGATCAGATCTGATCAAAGGGCCTGATTCTCCAGACGAATATAAAATTCACCTCGTCCAGCTTTGCCCCCTTGATAAAGAGCAGATAAGAAAGATTGCCTTACATAGGGGCCTTAATGAGCTGGACTCAAACGAATTCATCCAGGAGCTAATAGGCGCTGGTGCCCTTGATTTTGCTGGACGACCCGGAGATGCCATCGAGCTTGCTGATCTATGGAAACGGGAGCATCGCCTCGGCACCCTTACTGAAATAACCGAACAAAATATCAACAGAAAATTGCAGGAAGAAAGTGATGTTTACAAAGCAAAAATAAGTCCAGAAAAGGCCAGATCAGGTGTAGAGCGCCTTGCTGCAGCCGCCATCCTTTGCAACCAAAGCACCTTTAGGTTTGCATCCCCCGAGGAAGACACCCTAAATCTTTTACCAGCCCTTGATCCATACCAACTGCTTCCTGAATGGAATAGAGATGAAGTAAGGGCCTTGCTCAGACGCCCGATTTTTGATGAGGCCACCTATGGACGGGTGCGCTTTCATACCAGAACTGTCCGGGAATTCCTTGCGGCATCGTGGCTCAAGAGGCGTCATAAAAAGGGCTGTCTTGCAAAAGAGATCACAAATATTTTCTTTGCCACCCGTTATGGCAAGACCGTTATACGAAGAAGGCTTTCTCCTGTTGCTGCATGGCTTGCCCTTTATTTACATGAACTTTTAGAGGAGCTTTGTCTTCACAACCCAGAGGTAATGCTTAAGCATGGAGACCCTCAAGCCTTGCCAGTGGAAATCAGGGAAAGCATTTTAAGATCATTTGTAAAAAGGTATAGCGACAGGGATTATTCCGATTTTTGGTATGACTTTCAAAAATTGAGGCGGTTTGCAGACCTAGTGCTTTCAGGCTGTATAAAAGAGCTTTTGAAAAGTCCCGGTACCACCATTCACGCCAAGAGGCTGCTGTTAGATTTGGTACAAACCGGCAAAATCCCAGGCTGCTCCAAAGAGGTTCTTGAAATTGCCTTAGACGGGAAAGAAGATGAAAGGGTTCGAATAGATGCACTCCTGGCTCTAGAACCCTATGAGGAGGCCATACATGAACTTGAAAAAGTCCATGAGGGTTTAAAAAAAGAAGCCGAAATCCCGAGTAATTACTACGGCTGGGCACTGTACGTCCTCTATCCCAAGCTGATAGGCCCAAAGGAATTACTGAAGCTTATTGGCACAGTACCCCAAAGAGGCTTCACCAACCCTGGGAGATTAAAGGACCGTATTAATAAAAAGATCCTTGAAGCCGAGAAGGACAGAGACAGGCTTCAGGTCCTTATTCCAGGTCTATGGGAGTTGGTAAACACTCATGACAGTACAGAGAATGATTCAGGAGTCGCAGGTTCATTCCGGTGGCTATTAGAAGGCCTTACTAAAGGGCTGTGCAACTGGTTCTCAGCTGGTGGCGGCATCTTTCCCAATCTATTTGATATTCTGGACTTTTTTGAATCGGAAAATCTACTTGATTATCAGGAAAGAAAACTTATTGATGAACTGAAAAGGAGTTTTTCCGAAGCTGATTCTGAACTGAGAAGGGGATACTTTCGTCATTGTTTTTCACTTTTTGCCAAGAAAAACAATGAGAAAGAAATTTATGCCTTCCAATTTATGAATCCCTCTGGGATATTCGAACCTGTATCTACTGACCTTGATTGGCTCATAAAGGACTGCCTCAATACAAGTGATGTTAGGTATAGATTTACCGCCTTTGATGCAGCAATCAGGCCTTGTCTTTCTGAAAAGGATAAATGTGATCCAATTGAAAGACTTCGTCCCATAACAGAAAGGTATCCTGAGTTAAAAAGACATCTGGATGATATCCAGGACCATCCGGTCAATAGATCTGAGCTTGCTTTCAAGCTGAGACAAAAATTAAAAAAACTTAAAGAAAGACGGCAAGGTATTCTTTTTCTGGAAGATATCCTGCCACATCTTGCCGATATCGCATCTGGTCAAGATGAAAAGAGACTCGTTAAAATTTTCCACCGCTTGCAGCAATTAACAGGTAAAAGCACTCCTTCCTCCTTGAAAGCATTGACTCCTCTCATTGGAGAAAAGGGAGTTGCTGCCTTTCGTTCAGGCCTGATTGCGTTTTGGAAAGAATGGGAGCCAGATGATCAAAGAAAGAGATGGGATCAAAATCAAATGGCACTTCTCGGGGTATCATGTTCCATTGAACAAGGCATGTCTTTTGAAAATCTTTCCAGGGCCCAGATTTCAAGGCTCATTAAATTGATGGCCTTGAAGGGATCTTATTTGCCCAACTGGTCCGGAGACTTGATAAAAAAGTATCCTAAATTAGTAGCATCCCAGATTAAGCCTATAATTCTG
Organism: bacterium; assembly: GCA_027073795.1. Lineage (GTDB taxonomy): Bacteria > Desulfobacterota > S145-22 > S145-22 > S145-22 > S145-22. The sequence goes on from JALTEW010000089.1 coordinate 9,768, forward strand.
AAAGAATTAGAGTCTGTTGAGACAGATCCAAACAATAAAAATTCAATCCCTTTTCTTTTCTATAGTCTCGTTCATAATTATCCAGAATCAATAGATCTATTTGAAGATGACATTTTTGAATGGGCCAAAAATCACATGCCCCTTTCCATAAACACGCGCACTCTCAAGGTCATAGTGAGAGCCTTTTCTCCTGAGCAGTATAGAAAGCACCTAAAGCTACTGGCCAAACAGTATTTCAGAGATCAAAAAGCACCTTCCATGGACGATGATTCATTCTGGTTGGCTGTATGGCTACAAGTGGATGCCCCAACGGCACTTGACCAGCTAAAAAAAATTTTAGGCTCTCTTGGACCCCAAGAAGCGGACAAATTTGTCTTGCATCTGGCGAATATACTGCACCAGAAAGATGACGAAGGGACAGGCTTTCAAGGCAGCCCTGATTATGAAACCGTTGATGCGCTTTCACGGTTTATTCCCATTGTATTTGCCCATATCCGTTTTGAAGATGACCCGGAACATGAAGGTGCCTGGACGCCTGACGAGCGGGACGGTGCCCAACTCTTCAGGCAGGAGTTAGTACAAGGTCTTGTCCGACTGCCTGGAAAACGCTCGGTTATTGAACTTGAAAAAATAAGAAAAAAGGTATCCCATGAAGGTGTAAAGGCCTGGTTGTTGAGGGAAATAGAAGAAAAGGTCGACAGGGAAAGCCCTCTTGTTTGGCCTGAGAAAGAAGTCCTTGAATTTGAGCAAGAACATGAACACGATCCTGTGACAGTAGACGATCTCTTTGAAATCGGGCTTAAACGCATTAAGGAAATTAAAAACGAACTTGAAAAAGGTGATTACAGTCTTAGAGATCTGTTTTTAGAGGACACCCATGAAAATCTGCTTCAAAAATTTATGGCAGAGCGATTGGGTGAATTGGCAATAGGTCGCTATTACGTGGTGCGTGAACCAGAAGTTGACAATAAAAAGAAGCCAGATGTCCGGCTGGTTCGTACGGATATGCCACCAGTTTCAATAGAGATCAAGTGGGCACATAAATGGTCTGTAGCCGAGCTGGAAAAAGGCTTGTTAGATCAACTCGTTGGACAATATCTGAAAGCAGTTGA
>JALTEW010000090.1 GCA_027073795.1 bacterium
GGTCGCTAACAACGCCAGTGGGATTCGCGCGATTAAATACGGTGCCACAAAAGACCTGATTCAACGGTTAACGGTTGTTCTCGCTGACGGAGAAATCATTCATCCAGGCACCCTTTCCTTCAAGACCTCATCCGGCCTGGACCTCTGTCGGTTGTTTGCTGGATCCGAAGGGATACTGGGGATCATAACAGAAATTACCCTCCGCCTCGTGGGAATTCCCCCTGAATTTTTATCTGCGGTTGTTTCATTTTCAACGGCAGAGGCAGCTTCTTTGACCATTTCTCAGATTATTCGCAGCGGGCTTGCCCCCGCCGCCCTCGAGTTCATTGGTACGGACTGTGTCCGCCTGATCAACAAGTACACGGAAGAATTCAATTTTCCCGAATCACCTCTTGTCTTCATCGAATTTCATGGAACAAATAAAGAAGGGCTCTCAGCCGATCTCGAACTTGTTCGGGAACTCTGTGAAGATAACGATGCCAAGCACTTTGAGGCCGGGATTGGCAGGCAGGCGAGGGCAAAGCTGTGGGAAGCCAGATACAACCTCCATGATTTCATCTTGAGGGAACACCCGGGACTAGAGCCCATGGCTATTGACACAGCGGTACCCATCTCTAAACTCCCCGACATCGTGGCCTTCGCGGAGGAAGCGAGCAGAAGCAGGGGAATTACCGGCTACGTATTTGGACACGCTGGAAGTGGTAACATTCATATGCCCATGATGGGTAATCCCAACGACAAGGCCTCATGGGCTGTTCTGGAAGAAATTAATCACGAACTTGTTGAATACGCCATCTCTTTGGGAGGAACGGCAACAGGGGAGCATGGCGTTGGGATCGGGAAAATGCAATATATGGAACTGGAACACGGGAACAGTTTGAAGACCATGAGAAAAATCAAAAACCTTTTTGATCCCAAGGGAATCCTGAACCCAGGAAAAATGTTCTAATCCAGGTTCCCCGCCCTCTTCACGATGGGGATTCCTTCGTATTTCATCATCTTATGATAGTCGCGGTGATCGATAAAAACGAATCGTGTAGAGGTAAAATACCCCCCTCCATTGGAAGGTTTTTTCCGTGCGCGCAGGACCTCGACCTTGGCACTGACGATATCATCTCCAATGCCTATCTCGATATCCAACAACGTTCCCTTTTGGAGGACCTTATAAACATAAAGCATGAGTCCTCCTTCTCCCACATTGACTGTTTTGCCCATAGAATGGTCAAATGGGGTATTTTTGCCATGATGGAAGCAAGAATACGCTATCAGATGTTCTGCCGGAACCCTTACCGACCGTCTTTTCTCCCTTTTCATTTTATCCTCCTAAAAGAGAGTTAAGATAAGTTTTCTCTAAGAGTAAAGCACGTTATAACGTAGATGTCAAGTATTTTTTAGAAAAAACTCAAAATATATTGTAATTGTTATGAAATTCACTGTTACAAAAAAAGAGAGGCCAGGCACCAGCCTGGCCCCAAGGAAGACACTGGTGTTTAGTTTTTGGACATTTTGGCATTCAAACGCATCTGCCTTGCCATTTCCTTCATATCCACCAGGGTTTTTTTCATCTTGGCGTAGCCGTACCATGTTGTGTAATCAGGCATCATGTGAAAGGCTGCCTGATAGGTTTTCATCCTGTAATCCATAAACATCTCGTATAGGTCTTCTTCAATCGGGGTATTTACCTCGTAGAATGTCAAAAGGTCTGGGTAGGGAAAGGTTGCCTGGTTGGTCTTTTTCTTGGTAATTCCATCCTTGTAGAGACCGGCAACTACATTGATGGCTTCCGCAAAAATCTTGTCCGCCGCCTTTATCATCCGGTCACCATTTTTCAGGTTCTCCCTGGCGAAATTTGCCGAATGGCACTTTTCGCAGGTTTTGAGCATCCGGTTTCTCTCCTTCTCAAACCCTTCTTTGGTTAGTCTTGCCAGGTTCGCCGCCTTGACCACATTTAGGCGCTTGGTCGGTTTTCCATCCCTATCAAGAACCCCCAGCGCCTGCAGAATGGTCACCCTGTAACCCATCCATTCCTTGTCCGCTTCAGGTAATCTCAGGGCGAGAAATCCCCACGCCGTCATCACGCGGTGATCCCCGTTTGGCATGTGGCAATCCTGACACGTCGGCCCTCGATGGGCCTTTCTATCGGTCATATAGGCAGCGCCATGCTTTGAATGGGACCACATCTCCCACTGGGCATGGTCGAAACCAGTATGGCAGCTGTTACAGGCCTCGGGCTGAAGGGCCTCCTTCTTGGAAAAGGCATGACGTGTATGGCAGTTCTGGCAATCCATCCCATACTTGTAGTATTTCCTGAGCGCATTTCCCCTGACATGCTGGTCTGTGATGCCCAAGTTATGACATCCGTTACACCCCTTCTGACCCGCGATAAAGGCCTTTGGCTGCTTGTGAGCAAAACTCGGAAAGGCCATGACGGGCAATAAGCCGAGGGAATGCTTTCCACTCATGTATTGCTTGACCTGCTTGCTGTGACATTTCTTGCACGTTGTAATCGTGGGCAGCACCGCTTTGCTCGCATCCGCTGCACTGGTGTGGGCAGTTCCATGACAATCCGCGCAGGTCAATTCCTTTGCCATTTTTCCACGGTTAAAGTCCTTTACAATGCCAGGATTAATCTTCGCATGACAGGTCTCACACTTCGATGGCTTCGCAAAGGCAGGGGATACGCTTACCCCCAAGACCGAGAACAAAAACCCCGCTATAACAAAAAAATAGATTCCCTTTCTCACCATATCTCTCCTCCTTTCCCCCAAAAGTTATCCATTGGCGAACATAGCTTTCCCAAACAGCATTATAAATTTAGAAACACTGTTTGTATTTTTAGCAAATTTTAAAGCCCTATTCCTTGACTTAAGTCAATTTTAGAGAGGAAGCTTCTGAAAAACCCATTGTCTTTAATGCTTGACAATCTCTATGTGATTGGTTAGGGATGAGACACTTTGGAAGAAGAGATTGAAAACAGAAAGGAAGGAATTCGAGGAACTAAAAAAAATGCCTGAAGAATCCATTATCAAGGAAGAAGATCGATTTCACGAGGCCGCGGGAACGGCCTTCGACTCCGTCGTATGCCCCGGGTGTGGGTGCCTGTGCGAGGATATCGACCTTACCCTGAACGAAGACCGTGTTGTTCAGGTTTTCAATGCCTGCTCATGGGGCCTCTCGAAATTTCACCTGGGACATCGCTTTCTCAGGGAGCCCAAACATGCCAAGCTTGTCTTCCCATCAAGGAAGGAACCTTTAGGGAAATCCCTTCCTATTTCCTATGAAGAGGGCTATGAAGAGGCTACCTCCATCATCCAGCGTGCCAAGCGTGCTGTTTTTTTCGGGCTGTGCCAAACCACTTTTGATGCCCAAATTCAGG
>JALTEW010000091.1 GCA_027073795.1 bacterium
TTCAGCGCCGAAAACCCAAAAGGGGAGCTGGGATTTTATGTGGTAAGTGATGGATCAAATATGCCGTTTCGTATCAAGATAAGAAACCCTTCTTATTTTAATCTTGCGGCATTGCCCAAGATGATTGAGGGCAGTCTTATTGCGGATGTGGTTACCGTCATTGGAAGTATAGATATTGTGCTTGGGGAAATTGACAAATAAAGATGATGCAATAACGGGAGTAATAGAATGGGTGGAGTCCTATTCAGCTGCTGGAATGGTAAGGTCGTAGATAATCGAGAGAAGAAACCGGAAGAGTTCGAACCACCGGTAGAGATATCCCTTCCAGCAGATTTCTTTCATGGGAAGGATGTCAAGGCCTTTATGGGATGGGGTGGTTTTGTTATCAAAGATCCAGATGTTTCTATCGTAGATCTCTGTGTGGCCTTTTTGGAAAAGGTTCAGGAGGAATCCTGTGGCCAGTGTATTCCTTGCCGGGTGGGCACAAAAGTCATGCTTGAAATGATGCGTGAAATATCGGAAGGGAAGGGGAAAAAGGAAGACCTGGAAACCCTGAAATCCTTGGGTGAAACCATCAGAAGGTCCTCTAAGTGTACCATTGGCCAGACCTCTCCTACGCCTATTATTGATGCCTTAACATATTACAGAGAGGCCTTTGAAAAGGCTATCGAGGGGAAGAAAAAGCAGGTGGCCGGGGGTGAAACACCACGGTTTGTTGCGAAAGTGACGGCACCGTGCATGAATGCATGTCCCTCTCACCTGAATGTGCCTCGCTATGTGGAACTGATCAAGGATGGCCGGTTTCTTGATTCCCTTGAGGTCATTCGCGAAAACACCTGCCTGCCCGGGGTTCTCGGACGTGTCTGTGTCAGGCCCTGTGAATCGAACTGCCGGCGCGCCAACGTGGATGAAGCCATTTCCATCAAACATCTCAAGAGGTTTGTTGCGGACTATGAGCGGGAAAAACATCATTCCCCGAAACTTCCAAAGATTGCGGCTAAAAGAGACAAAAAGGTCGGGATCGTCGGTGCAGGCCCCGCAGGGCTTACGTGTGCCTACTACCTGGCCGAAAAGGGATACCAGGTGACGGTATTTGAGCGTTTCGGCGAGCCGGGCGGAATGTCTGCCATGGGTATTCCTGACTATCGGCTTCCACGTCCCATCCTGCGAAGAGAAGTGGAGATCATCCAGTCTATGGGGGTTGAAATACGCTACAACACCATGGTGGGACGGGACATCACGATGAAGGAGATCCGTGACGAATTCGATGCCATCTTCATTGCCGTTGGCGCGCAGGGAAGCACCAGCATGCGCGTGAAAGGGGAGGATGCCGGTTATAAAGGTTTTATTCCCGGTGTAAAGTACCTCATGGAGATCAACCAGGGACGGGATCCTTACCCTGAGGGGGAAAAGGTAGTTGTCGTTGGCGGCGGAAATGTTGCAATAGACTGTGTCCGGTGTTCTTTCCGGATTGGGAAAGAAGATGTAAATCTCGTTTACCGGCGCACCAGAAAAGAGATGCCGGCGGATGATGTGGAAATCAAAGACGCCGAAGAGGAAGAGGTGAAGTTTCATTTTCTCTGCAATCCCACAAGAATTATTGCTGAAGACGGGAAAGTAGTTGGGGTTGAGCTGATCAAGATGGAATTAGGTGAGCCGGATGAGAGCGGGCGGCGGCGTCCGATACCAGTGGAGGGTTCTGAATTTATCATCGATACGGATATCTTGGTTCCAGCTATCGGACAGGCTATCGACCTTTCTTTTATCGATGCTGATACACAGCTTGACGTAACTCGCAAGAATACGATCATTGTTGATCCGGAAACCATGATGACAAGTGTGGAAGGTGTCTTTTCCGCGGGGGATTGCGTGACCGGACCTGGGGCCCTGGTTGAGGCCGCGGGCGGGGGAAGAACCGTTGCCTTCAGGATTCATCAGTATCTGAGTGGAGAGCCTGTGAAAAGAACGGATGATGAACTGATGGAGGATTTTTTCTCTGCGGTGGGGGTTTACGATCCCAAGGAAGATATCGGGATTATAGACGGACGCCAGAGAAGAGATTTGAAGATAATGCCCCCTGAAAAGCGTAAATATATCTTCGATGAGGTGGAATCAGGTTACCCGATTAATGAGGCTATTGAAGAAGCGGATCGGTGCCTGAGGTGCTATAGAATCGGGCTGGTTGCGTTGTAGCTCTTAATGACGGGGGATAATAGAGATAATTATTTCTGGAGATTGTGAATGACAGTGCATCTTACAATAAACGGGAAAGAAATCGAGGCAGAAGAGGGGAAGACGATCCTCGAAGCGGCGCGGGAAAACGAAATTTACATCCCAACGCTTTGTTATCATTCACACCTTCATCCCATCGGTTCGTGCCGTTTGTGTGTGGTTGATATAGAAGGCTATCCCATGCCCATGGCGTCTTGCACTACCCCGGTAGCGGAAGGGATAAAGGTGCATACGAATACCGGGCGGGTCCAGAAAATGCGGCGGGAAGCGATGGAGCTGATCCTTGTCAACCATCCTCTGGATTGTCCTGTTTGCGACAAGGGGGGGGAGTGTCGACTTCAGGACCTTGCCTATGAGTTTGGGATTAACGAGCAGCCCTTCCACGCAAAAAAACCAGAAAGAGAACTTGTTCCCTTTTCCACCCCACTGATTCACCAATGGCGTGATAGATGCGTTCTGTGTCTCAGATGCGTTCATGTCTGTCACGAGTTGGTGGGGAGCGCTGCCATCGATATCAGGGAAACTGGTTATGATACCGTAGTCTATCCTGTGGCGCCTGAGCGCTGCTATTCCTGTGGCGAGTGTCTTTCGGTCTGCCCCGTGGGGGCCTTAACCGAGGCAGTCAGCCCTGTTCGTGGGCGTGTCTGGCAGATTGAGCGCAAACAGACGACCTGCGGGCAGTGTGGCGTGGGGTGTCAAATGGAAATCAGCACCTATGATAACCGCCCTATCAATGTGAAGTCTGATGGTGTAGCGGAACTTGCCCCCAATTATGGAAGCCTGTGTGTCAGAGGGCGTTTCTTTTATGACTATGTCGTCAGTGAAAGGCGGCTTACCCAGCCGAAGGCCAAGAAGGGAGATGAATGGATCTCCATAAGCTGGGATGAGGCCTATGAAGACGCCATTAACCATCTTCGGGAGACCACGGAGACCCATGGCCCCGAATCCATTGGCATGATTGTATCGTCGAGGCTAATGAACGATGACCTGAGGACCCTATATTCCTTCGCAAAGCAGGGGCTGGGAACGCCACATGTGGACGCGTCGTATCGGCTTGACCTTTCGCCCCAACTTGCCGTCCTGAAGGCCCTGAAAGGCGCAAGTGTGCCCTGCGATTCCCTCGATAACCTGGTGAGTTCGG
>JALTEW010000092.1 GCA_027073795.1 bacterium
TGTTTTTGAAGAACGGAAAGGTGGTTTGATGCCAGGTGATTCCTTCCGGACGCAGGCTGTTTGGCCCCCTGTAGGTAACGAGTGCTATAGATCCTTGGCTTATTTTTTTGGGTATTATCATAAGCCAGGGGCTGGAAAGCCTTGATGCCATGGAAGGGCGGGGAAGGGCAAGGAGGAGCAAAAAAAATAAGAGCAAAACATGGCAATGCGGGGGAAAGGAAAGGAGAAAATCACAGTGTCTTAATGTCTCTTTATGGAAACGTAACTTAAAAGAGAAGATTTTGCTCATCCCGTGAATCCTGTCGAAAAGCAGGCTGTGTTTATCTGTAGCTTTGAGTTAAGACACACGTTTCTTCACCATGCAGCCGAGGGTTCCCTCCGCCAGTAGGATCTTTACCATTTCGCCTTTTGTCACGTTTTTGGCATCCTTGACGATGGCGCCTGTTGCCTCACTGAGGGTGATACTGTATCCCCGCCGGAGGACGTTTTTGGGGTTATAGGACCCTAAGAGCGCGGCATAACCCGTCAGCTCCGTTCGCCTGTCCCGGATAAGCCGCGCCACGCCTTCTCTCAGGCGATCCGTTAGAAGGGAAAGGGAGCGCCTGGATTCCAGAAGCATTTGCCGGGGGGTGAAACGGGAGAGATGATGTTGAGTGTCCAAGACATTGCGGCGCTTGATTTGAACCTGATGGGCCATCTGACCTGACAATCGGGCGAGAAGGTCATCCAACTTCATGCGGATCAGGGAAAGGCGGTGTCGGGGGTCCACAAGCTGTGATTCCAGTTGCCGCAACCCGTTTCTCCGTCGCTCAATAAGGAGTTGAAAGTCGTGCATCAGCCGGGTCTTCAGTTCCTGGATGCGTTTCACCCATTGCTCCTTTTCAAGGATAACCATCTCCGCCGCCGCGGTCGGGGTTGGTGCGCGCACGTCTGCGGCCAGATCCGAAAGGGTAATATCGATTTCGTGTCCCACAGCCGAAATCACGGGGATGTCTGAGGCGGCAATGGCACGAATCACCTCCTCGCTGTTAAAGGCGTCCAAGTCCTCGGTTGAGCCACCACCACGCCCCACGATCAGCACATCTGCCAAATCGTGGCGATTGAAGGTAGCGATGCCTTCGGCAATTTCGCCAGGTGCCTGCGCTCCCTGAACCCGGGCGGGATAGATCAGAACCGTAACCCTTTCATTTCTTTTTCGGATAACCTTCAGAATATCCCGGATGGCTGCTCCAGTGGGTGAAGTCACGATACCGATCACCCTGGGTAGAACAGGAAGCTGTTTTTTCCTCGACTCATCGAACAGGCCTTCTCCTGCCAGCTTCTTTTTCAGTTTTTCCAGCGCCATCCTGTAAGCCCCTCGTCCCGAGGGCTCCATGTAATCGATAATCATCTGCAGATCGCCTCTTGTTTCATAGACGGTGAGGCGCCCCCGGCAGATAACAGTCATGCCGTTTTCCGGGGTAAAGTCAAAAAGCCTGGCCTGACGCCTAAAAACCACCCCTTTAATCTGGGCGTTACTGTCTTTGAGAGTCAGGTAGAGGTGCCCGGAGACAGGTTGTCGCAAATTCGTAATCTCCCCCTCGAGAAAAATAGCGCCGAAGTGGGCTTCCAAAAGATCAGAGACCGATCCGACCAGCTCCGATACCGAAAACACCTTCCGAGTGGTTAAAAAGGGAAGCTCAGGATTCATGGGGAATAAAGCAGTATTTTTTTAAGCGTTGAACGGTCTTGAGACCAACATGCGGATAGCGAACAAGTTCCTCCATTCTACTCATACTCCCGGTGTCACGGATCCGGATCAGGCGTCGCGCCATAGATGAACGAATACCGGGAAGACGTATCAGGTCATCGGTCGTTATGCGATTCCAGTCCATTTTACGGCCGAGAACGAAGGCCACGGCGGGTGGAACGGATGGAATGATCTTTATGCCCCCATTCGCCAGCAGATGGCGCTCTATAAGAGGGGTTTTGCCATTCTCTTTTCCTTCTGTCTTTGCCATAACAAGTTTTCTTGGGGGTTGAATCCGCTCATCGACGATAAATGAGGCCGGCCTGAGAGGATGGGGAGAGGTTGGCGCGCCACGAGAACCGATAAGCGGGAGGAGGAATACCCCCTGGACGCACAGAAATACCAGAAAAATCAGAAATGACATCCTTGTATCATTCAAGATGCGGCGCTAATCCTTTCTTTCTGAAGCTTGTATTCGATGCTGTCAATCAGGGCTTCCCAGCTTGCCTGAATAATGTTTTCAGACACGCCGACCGTGCCCCAGCGGGAGTTCTGATCCCCTGATTCAATGAGAACCCGCGTGACGGCCGCTGTCCCGGCGGCTCCCGATAGAACCCTGACCTTGTAATCACGGAGTTTCAACTCTTTCAACTCCGGATAAAAGCGCTCCAGGGCCTTACGCAGGGCATTATCCAGGGCATTGACGGGACCGTTCCCGATCGCGGCGGTATGTTCAATGTTATCCTTGACGCGAATCATGATGGTGGCCTCGGAGAAGGGGGGATTTTTTGAGCTTTTTCGTTCGTCAATTACTCGGTATCCCATCAATTCAAAGTACTTTGGCCGTTTGCCCAGAGCCTTTTTCATGAGCAGTTCAAAAGAGGCCTCGGCCCCCTCGAACTGATACCCCCGATTTTCCAGGCTTTTTAGCTGTTTGACGATTTCCTGAACCTTTCTATTCCTGCTATCAAGTTCGATGCCGAATTCCTTCGCCTTGTACAGGACATTACTTGCTCCGGACAGGTCGGAAACAAGGACCCGCTGGCGATTTCCTACCTTTTCGGGGGGGATATGTTCGTAGGTAGTTGGATCTTTCCGGATGGCGCTTACATGCACCCCTCCCTTATGGGCGAAGGCACTGGCACCGACATACGGCTGATGCTTGTTGTGAACGATATTGGCAAGTTCATTGACATATCTCGAAACGTGAACAAGTTTTTTGAGGCTTTCCTCACTTATACAGGGAATCCCCATTTTTAGAACGAGATTGGGGATAATGGAGCACAGGTTGGCATTCCCGCACCGCTCCCCGAAACCATTGATGGTTCCCTGAACGTGTGTTACGCCCGCCTGAATAGCAACCAGGCTGTTGGCCACGGCAACCTCTGAATCGTTATGGCAATGAATCCCTAGGGGAAGAGAGACCTCCTCACGAACTTCCCTCACAATCCTCTCGATTTCATGGGGGAGGCAGCCACCATTGGTATCACACAGAACAAGACAGTTGGGGTGGGCCGCCTCGGCCGCTTTAAGGGTCTTCATGGCGTATTCCCGGTTGTTTTTGTAGCCGTCGAAAAAGTGTTCGGCATCGTAGATCAGGGTATCTACCTTTGGTTTCAGATACTTGAGAGACG
>JALTEW010000093.1 GCA_027073795.1 bacterium
GGGACTCACACCGGACTGGGCAAAGAGAGAGGTTGTGAGCCACTGCATTTACGGCGTTGATGTGAATGAACTTGCGGTTGAACTGGCGAAGGTCTCGCTCTGGCTGGCAACAATCAGCAGGGACAGACCCCTGAGCTTCCTTGACCACAGACTGAAGTGCGGAAACAGCCTCATTGGTGCACAGTTAGAGGATTTACCGTGGCATCCCGGAAAAAAGATTGACAGGAAGCAGAAACGGCTGGATGTTCCGGAGGCGTTCATCAAGAAATTGGTGGACCGGATTGGAGAGATTGAGAAAATCAGCGATGAGAATTTAGAGAGCATCAAACAGAAGGAGGAGATTCTGAAGGAACTCAGGACAACGCTGGAATTCGACATGATAAAGACTCTTGCGGATGTGAGAACCTCCATCTATTTCGGGAATGAGGTGGACGAGGAGACCTACGGGGGCTTTTCGGCTGACGCGTGGTTCAGCACAGAGAAAGAATGGGCAGAAAAGAGAAAACGGCAGTTTGTAAAAGGGGCTGAGGCGATTGCCCGGGGGAAGCGATTCTTCCACTGGCAGCTTGAATTTCCCGAGATTTTCTTTGAATCCGGAAGGCAAAAGGAGAATCCCGGGTTTGATGCGGTAATCGGGAATCCGCCTTACGATGTGTTAGTTGGGCTGAAGGACAGACCGTCTTTAGAGCAGGATTTGAAATATTTCTCCTCTCACCCCCTGTTTAATCAATATCTGGTGGGAGGCAGGAAAAACATCTACTGGCTGTTCATCATCCATTCCTCCACCCTCATCAAAACCCATGGATTTTTCAGTTTCATCAACCCTTCCACCCTGCTCTGCGACAGAACTACAGCGGGTCTAAGAAGGCTGCTTTTCTCGGAATTTGATACAAAAACAATCGTTGAATTCCCGGAAAGGGCAAAGATTTTTCCTGATGTTACTCAGGGAGTGTGCATCTTTGTTTCTGAGAAGAACCCGAAAGGAACCAGAACTCTGAAGGTGTCCTACGGAGTAATCCCTGATGGAGATGGTGGAGCGCTTGAGGAGGCGGAATTCGAGCCTATTACCATTGACCTTATCAGGAAATCAACAGGGGACTCTCTTCTTCTCCCGCTCTTCGGTAACGGTAAAATCATGCGTCTTCTTAACAAACTCCATCGGTATCCCTCCCTTGGTGAAACAGGGTTTATCTGTTATCAGGGAGAGGTTAATCTCACCAATCATCGAAGGTTTTTCACGGATGAAGACACAGGGACATTGTTGATTCGAGGCGAGCACCTGCACACCCCTTACTACTTCGACGACAGGGCGGAAACAAAGTGGAAATACATCGACAGAAATGCCCTTATGAGTGTGTTGAGCAGGGACAAAATCCGGTATTCGGAAAGACCCCGGATTATCACGCAGCAGATTGCCAATGTTGGACTGGCAGACAGACTGAAGGGAACAATTGCCGCACCGGGCACAATCGTGGGAAACAGCTGCAACTGCATACTTTCACCTGATGATGAACTGCCCCTGAAATTGCACTACCTGCTTGCCCTGATTAATTCAAAATTGCTGGAATGGAGATTCAAACTTTTCAGTACGAACAACCACATAAACACCTACCAGTTAGAGGCCCTTCCAATCCGAAAAATCAACTTTACCACACCGCAGGAACTCCGGCAGGAACTGGTGGAAGAAGCAAAGGCCCTTTACAAGGAATACCTCCGCAGCGGTGAGTTTGAGCCGGTTCTTGATTTTATCTCCCGGCTTCTCCCGGCGGACAGTGAGGGAAACCCGGATTTTGAGAGAGAGAAATCCGATGTTGTGCACGATGTCCTTGCCTTTCTTGCTGAGCGGATGATTGAGATGAACAGAGAGAAGGGCAGCGAGATTCAGGGCTTCCTTGAATGGCTTGAAAGAGAGATTGGTGCGGGGCTTAACACACTCTCCAATCGCACAAAACTCCGCCAGTATTACACCCTCAGTTTTGAGGAGTTTCTCAGAATTTTAAAGAAGAACAGCAAGAAAATCCCGGTGAATCTTTCCAACAGAGATTTTCAGGCCAATCTAAAGGCGGAATTCGAGAAAAGCAGGGACAGGCTTGCCCCGTTGATTCTCCGCATTAACAGGACTGACACCTTAATCGACAGGATTGTTTACCGCCTCTACGGCCTCACGGATGACGAAATCCGGGTGGTTGAAGGGGGCGTTACAATTCCGGGCACAGGAAAATGAATCGATTGTTTCCCTGATTCAATATACCTGATAACTCCTATTTCCCATTCCCTCGCCATCCGTCCTGCAAAACCTTAATCAACCGCTCCGTGTGTTCCCTGCCCCATGCGGAAACGGGCAAAAAGAATCGCAGAATTCCTGAAAGCGCAGGATTTCGTGAAGGTGGTCACCCACATAGATGCGGACGGCATTACATCCGGGGCAATCGCCTCCATTGCGCTTGAAAGAGCGGGAATCGAGCACGAGGTGGAGTTTGCAAAACAGTTAGACAATAAAAAGGTGGAGGAACTGCGAAATTATGAGGGCACAATCTGGTTCACAGACCTTGGCTCAGGCAAGATTCAGGAGTTCCGGGGAAGGGAAAACATCATTGTCACAGACCACCACATCCCGGGGGTGGGCGGCGATAAGCCAGAGAGCAGTGCATGGGAAAGAGAGAAGAGCACCATGCCATTGAGGAAAAATTCCAGAAACCGAAGGGGGAAAAAAGGAAAGGCCATTAATCCCACCGGCGGAAAAAACCTCTTCGACTATTTTGCAGAGGCTGAAAGGGAGAAATACCACCTCAATCCTCACCTTTTCGAGCACAACGGAGCAACCGAAATCAGCGGAGCAGGGGTCACCTACCTTGTGGCAAAGGCGTTTTCAGAGGGGAATACTGACCTCTCCGCACTTGCGGTTGTTGGGGCAGTGGGAGACCTTCAGGATAGTGCAAACTGCCGGCTTGTGGGGCTAAATCGCCAGCTCATTCAGGACGGAACGAAGAGGGGGGTAATCGAGACAGATAGAGACCTCAGGTATTTCGGCAGGGAAACCCGCCCGCTCCACAAACTTCTTCAATACTCATCCGACCCCATTATCCCGTCCATTACCGGTAATGAAGCAGGCGCACTTGAGTTCCTTCTTGAGCTTGGAATTGACCTGAAGGAAGGGGACAACTTCAGACACTGGATTGACCTGAGGCATGAAGAGAAGCAGAGGATTGTTTCCGGTATGGTGAGACTCTCCCTTCTCATGGGGCTCGAGGCGGAGGATGTGAGACGGATGGTGGGTGAGGTTTACATGCTTCCACTTGAAGAGCCGGGTACACCGCTTCACGATGCAAAGGAGTTCGCCACCATGCTCAATGC
>JALTEW010000094.1 GCA_027073795.1 bacterium
TATAGGTTACCCGTTTTCCGTCTCGCTCGCCCTTGACAATAACCTTCAAACCGGACGCTTGGGGACCGTTGTCCCTGCCTTCGGGAATTGTTTCCCAGAGTTTCAACGTCAGGTCATAGGGCACCACTTTGGTTCCTTTTACCTCCATGGGTTCCGGGCTGAGAAAACCCGTATCCCGCTGTTCCTTGATCAAGTCATCCACCCATGACGGGATAAGGGCCCCCTTGATGATCACATTTTTCACCCCTTCAATATAGCGGGGGATTGTAATTGGCTGGGGATGACCCACGTAACGCATCACACAGGTGCCAAGGGGTTCAAGAAACTGCGCGGTTTCCTCGCCGGTTCCTCCCTCGACGTATTCGAGCTTGCCGTTCAGGTACTGGGGCAATTTACCCGTCACCATGTGAAGGCTGTGGTCCCACGCGGCCCCGTGGAGTTCCGCGATACTGACCACCCAGAACAGGCGTATTTCATCGACCTTGTCCAGTTGGCTCACGTACCATTTAACCAACACGTTGTTTGTCCCTGGGTCAGAGCCCATGCCCGTCAGGACGGTAACCCCTGCCTTTTTGGCAGCCTCGTCGATGTCGGATGAGAAGAGGATAGGGACGGCCTCGTAGTCATCACAAATGTCGATATAATTAACTCCAGCCTCAACTGCCGCCCTGGCCACTGCCACCGCGGTCTTGTAAAACGGTCCAGCGGTGTTGACAACCACATCGTTCCCTTTTATGGCTTCGACCAGGCCATCATGATCGTTTACATCGATCTTGACAAGAGAGATCTTGTCACTGGCGCGTAGCTTTTCCTGCAACCTGTTCGGGTCGGTAACGATATCCCCAAGTGTGACCTTTGTGATTTTCTCCTGTTTGATGAGATCCCGGGCCACGCCCTGGCCCATGGTTCCGGCACCACCTACCACGATTGCCTGCATTTATGTTCCTCCTTAATAAATTTATAGTCTTACCTGAAAAAAATAACCCGGGAAGATTTTAAATTCCGCACATAGCGGAAAAAACCGAAACCCCTTTCCCGAGACTCAGCCATTTTGCCTCTTCTATACCCAAAGGTATGCCCCATTGTCAAGGGACTTTAGGTAAAAGTTAAGGCGTATAAAAATTGTTTGCACCTTCGTGTAGTAAGACGTTTTCCCCAAAAAATTTACCCTCTGAGCTCCCGTTTTTCAGGCACTATCTTTCCCACCAATCGCCTTGATCCCGGCCAGGGAAAAGCGTGTGATATGCTCGGCAAGCCGCTTAATCAGGTCTGGGGAAAGAGGTTGCCCTAAGAGGTATTCCAAGTCATTTCTCCGGACGGTCAAAAGGGTCCGGCACTGACTGATCACGCTCATCTCACAAAACAGAATTGCCTCATCGGGACCTTCCCTGCCTGCTATCTTGCGTATAATATCCAGCAGTACCCGGCGCTTGGGCTGAATCAGGTCATGCCAGAGGTCATGTATTAACCCCGTTGGATGCGCCAGCTCCGTAAGATACAGGCGCGTAAACTGCCCCTGTGCCCCCTCATTCGCAAAATCCTCCATAAGGGAATGGATATAGGCCCGTAACTGGTCATCCGGCGGCGTGTCAGGGTCAACAGGCAACAGCGGGCTTGAGCATTTCTTGAATGTCTCTTGCCAAGCCTCGATGTAGAGGGCTGCCTTGTCACCGAAATAATAATTGACCGAGGCTATGTTGGCCCCGGCTCGGTGACAGATATCCGCAACCTTGGCAGATTGGTACCCCTTTTCTGCGAATACCTCGCAGGCGGCATCTAATATTCTTTTCCGTGTTTCCTTGCCATCTTCCCTGTAGGGCATTCTAAATTCTCCTTAATCCCATATTGAAGCCAAGAAAAAGATTTTGCTTGACAAGTTCAATATGTTTTTCTATATTTGGTTTTCAAATAGCTAATTAAAATATTTATTTGAACTTGTCAAGGGGGAAAGCCTCATGAAATCAAAAAGACGCTGCAATTTCTTTAAAAGGGCTGGGGTCCTTCTGATCTTGTCAGGTGTTCTTCTATCAGGCTGTGATCGCGGAAAGCAACCCCATCCACGCCCTCACGCAACACCTGAAGTCTCCGTCGTAGCCGTAAAACCACAACCGGTAGTCCTGACGACTGAGCTGCCGGGTCGCACGGCACCCTTTCGCATCGCGGAGATCCGTCCCCAGGTCAGCGGTTTGATACTGAAACGCCTGTTCAGGGAAGGCTCCGATGTCAAGGCCGGCCAGCTTCTCTATCAGATCGATCCCGCCCCCTTCCAGGCAGTCCTCGATAATGCAAAGGCAACACTTGTGGCAGCACGGAAAAACGCGGATCGTGCGCGAGCAGCGCTGGCGGCAGGTGTTGCCAATGTGGCCCGGCAAAAGGCCACCCTTGCATTAGCCCGCCAGAACCGTAAGCGGTTTGAGGATGCGTTCAAAAGCAGGTCTGTCTCTGCCAGTCAACGTGACCAGGCCGTAACCGAAGCGCAGGTGGCCGAGGCAACCCTGCGGGCCTACGATGCCCAGGTGGAAAGTGACCGCAAGGCAATAGCCGCTGCAGAGGCGGCCATCAAACAGGCCGAGGCGGCGGTAAGGACAGCCCGCATCAACCTGGAGTACACCAGGATTACGGCGCCCATTTCTGGCCGCATTGGCAGGTCCAGCGTAACGGAGGGCGCGATTGTCACGGCATATCAACCTATGGCCCTGGCGACGATTCAACAACTGGATCCCATTTATGTGGATGTACCCCAATCCACTGCTGAACTCCTGCGTCTGAAACGCCGCCTGAGAAACGGTCATCTCAATCGCGATGGAACAAACCAGAACAAGGTCAGGCTTATCCTGGAAGACGGCAGCGCCTATCTACCGGAAGGAACCCTGCAGTTTCGCGATGTCACGGTGGACCCAACGACCGGATCCGTGATCCTGCGAATGGTCTTTCCAAACCCCGCAAGGGTTCTTCTCCCGGGGATGTTCGTTCGTGCGGTCGTCAAAGAAGGTGTCAAGAAACATGCCATCCTCGTTCCCCAGCAGGGTGTGAGCCGGGATCGAAAGGGGAATCCTTTTGCGTTGCTCGTGAACGAACAGGGCAAGGTTGTGTTGCGGATGCTTACGCTGGATCGGGCCATTGGCGATAAATGGCTGGTTTCCTCCGGGCTTTCCCCGGGCGATCGGGTGATCGTCGAAGGGGTTCAATACGTGAGACCGGGAATGTTCGTGAAGGTGGCCCCCCTCGGCGGAAGCAAAGGGCATGGCGCCAGCGGCAAACCAGTGCCGAAAAAACGACCGGATGGGGGCGCCTGATGCTGTCGAGATTCTTTCTGGATCGCCCGGTCTTTGCCTGGGTTATCGCCATTGCCATCATGAGCGCCGGGGCGCTGGCCATCTATTTTCTGCCCATATCACAGTATCCAGAACTCGCCCCGCCGGTCATCGCGGTGGACTCCTTTTATCCCGGCGCCTCGGCTGAGACGGTGGAAAGCACCGTCACCCAGATTATTGAACAGAAGATGACCGGCCTGGACAAGATGCTTTACCTTTCCGGTACCAGCAGTTCATCGGGGGCGTCCCGCATCGAGCTGACGTTTGCCCCGGGGATGGACCCGGATCTTGCCTGGTCCAAGGTGCAGAACAAGCTCCAATTAGCCCTGGCCAGCCTGCCGGAGGTGGTGCAGCGCCAGGGGGTTAGGGTGAGCAAATCGACCCGTAATTACATGTTGGCTGTGGGGATTATTTCGGAAGACGCCAGCATGGATGACATCGACCTGAGGGATTATGCCAAATCCAATCTGGAAAAGGTCCTGGCGCGGATCCCGGGCGTGGGTGAGGTGGAGGCCTTCGGTACGGAATACGCCATGCGGGTCTGGCTCGACCCCGACAAACTGACCAACTACCACCTCACCGTAGGAGACGTGATCGGTGCGCTTCGTGCCTACAACGTGGAGGTCTCTGCCGGCCAGTTCGGCGGGGCGCCGGCGGTGAAAGGCCAGCGCCTGAATGCCGCTATCATCGTTCAGCATTACCTCAAGACCCCGGAGGAGTTTGCCGCCATCCCCATCCGCACCAATCCGGACGGCTCTGTGGTGCGCATCAGGGATGTCGGGCGGACGGGCCTGGGAACCGAACGCTACGACGTCGTGGCTCGCTATAATGGCAAACCTGTCGCCATGCTGATGATCCGAAAAGAACCTGGCGCCAACGCACTGGATACCGCCGCTCGCATCAAGAAGAGGCTTCGGGAAATGAGCCGGTATTTCCCCCACGGCATGAAGGTGGTTTATCCCTATGACACCACCCCCTTTACCCAAGTGGCCATTCACGAGGTGGTCAAGACCCTGTATGAGGCCATTATCCTGGTCTTTCTGGTGATGTTTCTTTTCCTGGGGAGCTTTCGCGCCACCCTGATCCCCACCATCGCGGTGCCGGTGGTGATCCTGGGAACCTTCGCGGTGATATGGTTTTTGGGGTACTCCATCAACATGCTGACCATGTTCGCCATGGTACTGGCCATCGGCCTGCTGGTGGATGACGCCATTGTGGTGGTGGAAAACGTGGATCGGATTATGAGCGAGGAGGGGCTCCCGCCTAAAGAGGCAACGGCCAAGTCCATGGACCAGATCACCAGCGCCCTGATAGGCATCGGCCTGGTCCTTGCGGCGGTTTTCGGCCCCATGGCCTTTTTCCCCGGTTCCACAGGGATCATCTACCGCCAGTTCTCCGTGACCATTGTCTCCGCCATGCTCCTTTCGGTCCTGGTGGCCCTGATCCTCACCCCGGTTCTCTGCGCAAATCTTTTAAAACCGGTGCCCAAAGGGCATGAACCGGCAGACAACACGGTTTTCTTCCTCCGCCCCTTTTTCAGGTGGTTCGACCGGGGGGTCAATCGTTCCAGAAACCTCTATGTCCGATTGGTAAGACATGTGTTGGGGAAAAAGCTCCGTTACGTATTCGTTTATTTTATTCTGGTCGGGCTGATGGGGTTCCTGTTTCTGCACATGCCCACCGCCTATCTCCCCGGTGAGGACCAGGGCATCCTGTTGGTTCAGGCCACGCTTCCCTCCGGGTCTACCCTGGAGCGGACCCAAAACGTCATGAAGCAGGTAGAACGCTACCTTATGACCCGGGAAAAGGATGCGGTGAAGTCTTTTGTCCATGTGTCAGGCCATTCCTTCAGCGGCCAGGGACAGAATGTGGGTCTTGGGTTTGTCAAACTCAAGGACTGGAAGCTGCGCGACCGGCCGGATTTGAAGGCCGGGCCCATCGCCGGGAGGGCCATGCGGGCCTTTTCACGGATCAAAGGCGCCAGGGTCTTTTGTTTTCCACCGCCGGCTATCATCGAATTAGGTAATGCCACAGGGTTTGATTTTGAGCTCCTGGATTTTGGCGGCCTGGGGCATAAAAAACTGATGGCAGCCCGAAATCAGCTTCTTGGCATGGCCATGCGGGACCCGAGGGTGATCCGGGTCCGGCCCAACGGTATGGAGGATGTGCCTGAATACAAGATTGACGTGGATTGGGAAAGGGCCGGCGCCCAGGGAATACCTATCTCTTCCATCAACAATACCATCGCGGCGGCCTTCGGCAGCGCCTATGTCAACGACTTCGTCCGGGCGGGCCGGGTTAAAAAGGTCTATCTGCAGGCAGATGCCCCCTACCGGATGCTGCCAAAGGACCTGGAAAAGCTTTACGTGCGAAACAGCAAAGGCAAGATGGTCCCCTTTTCTTCTTTTGCCTCGGGTCACTGGATCTATGGCTCTCCGAAGCTTGAGCGATATAACGGTTTTCCGTCCATCAACATCTGGGGCGAGCCGGCCCCTGGCAGAAGCTCTGGCGAGGCCATGGCCGCCATGGAAGAATTTGCCTCCAAACTGCCGCCGGGGATCGCCTATGACTGGACGGGACTCTCCTACCAGGAGCGGATGGCCACGACCCAGGCGCCCCTGGTGTATGGTTTTACCGTTTTTGTGATTTTCCTCTTTCTGGCGGCCCTGTATGAGAGCTGGCCCATCCCGCTCGCAAACATGCTGATGCTTCCCCTGGGCGTATTGGGCGCGACGGTGGCCACCTGGTCACGGGGGCTTTACAACGATGTCTACTTCCAGATCGGGTTTTTGACGACCATGGGCCTTTCAACCAAGAATGCCATCCTGATTATTCAATTCATCAAGGAACGATTAAACCACGGAGAGGGGCTTATTGAAGCAACCCTTGGGGCGGCGCGGGTCAGGTTGCGGCCGGTCATGATGACCTCTCTGGCCTTCTTCTTCGGCGTGCTCCCACTGGCCATCGCGACCGGCGCGGGGGCAGGGGCGGAAAACGGTATTGGCACCGCCGTTTGCGGTGGAATGCTTTCCGCAACCTTTATCGACCTTTTTTACATCCCGTTATTCTTTGTTCTCGTCTACAGCCTATTTAAAGGGAGGCAATCCGGGCAGGCCCTTAAGCAACATCCTGACGCCAAAGATTCGCAGGAGGTCTATTGACATGAGAAGGACCGTATGGCCAATCGTTTTAGCGATATTCTTCCTTGCAGGCTGCAGCACCCTATCTCCAAAATATACCCAGCCCAAAGCGCCGATCCCGGCCGGATGGCCGCAGGGTGAGGCCTATAAGGGGGCTAAGGCGCCAACTGGTGCTCCGATGGCTCCGGAAATTGGCTGGCAGGATTTTTTTACCGACCCAAACCTTCAAAAGGTGATCCAAATAGCCCTGAAGAACAACCTGGACCTTCGGCTTGCCGCCCTGAATGTGGCGTATGCCCGGGCCCTTTACGGCGTTCAACGGGCCGAGCTGTCCCCCACGGTCGGTGCGGCCGGCAGTGAAAGCAAACGGCGGAGTTCCTCTGACCTTACGCGACCCGGGGAACCGAGGACCACAAAACAATTCAGTGTCAACCTGGGCATTACGTCCTGGGAGATCGATTTTTTTGGCCGCATCCGCAGCCTGAAAGAACGGGCTCTACAGGAATACCTGGCTACGGAGCAGGCCCGGCGAAGCGCACAGATCTCGCTCGTGTCCGAGGTTGGCCGGGTCTATCTGACCCTCGCCGCGGACAGGGAGAAGCTCAAGCTGTCCCGCTCCACCTTGGAAACCCAGAGGGGGGTTTACGATCTGATCCAGCGGCAATATGACGTGGGGCTCGCAAACAAACTGGACCTGCGCCGCGCGCAAACCCAGGTGGATATGGCCCGGCAGGATGTCGCCCGCTACACGCAGCGGGTAGCGCAGGATGAAAATGCCTTGAACCTCCTGGCCGGCTCGCCGGTTCCGGAAGATCTCTTGCCCCCCGATCTGGCAAGCGTTAGTCCTCCCAAGGATATTTCTCCCGGCCTGTTCTCCGAGGCGCTCCTGCGGCGGCCGGATATTATGGCAGCGGAGCACCGACTCAAGGCGGCCTATGCCTATATCGGTGCGGCCCGGGCCGCTTTTTTCCCCCGGATTTCCCTGACAACCACTGTGGGAACCGCAAGTGATGAGCTATCCGGTCTCTTCAACTCCGGCACAGGAACATGGAGCTTTGTGCCGCGAATCTCGATGCCAATTTTTGATATGCGCACTTGGGCAGCGCTGCGGGTCACGAAAGCAGAACGAAAAATCACCTTGACCCAATACGAAAGGGCCATTCAGACGGCCTTCCGTGAGGTAGCCGACGTGCTTGCCGCGCAGGGCACGGTGGACCAGCAGTTATCCGCGCAACAATCCCTCGTCGATGCGCTTGAAGAAACCTACCGTCTCTCCAGGAACCGCTATACAAACGGGATTGACAGTTATTTGAGTGTCCTTGATGCACAACGCTCCCTCTATGCGGCCCAGCAGGCGCTTACATCCCTGCGCCTTTCAAAAATAGCCAACCAGGTGAGGCTTTACACGGTGTTGGGCGGAGGTGGTGGAAAACCAGAGGCGCCTTAAACAATGTACCTACAGAAAATGACATGCAAGAAGACAGGATTGAAGTTGGC
The DNA here is from genome assembly GCA_027073795.1 of bacterium. Lineage (GTDB taxonomy): Bacteria > Desulfobacterota > S145-22 > S145-22 > S145-22 > S145-22. Next base: position 7,952 of record JALTEW010000094.1, read on the forward strand.
GCTGCCGCTTTAGAATCAACAAAACTGACAAGGGGCGTCAAAACCCTCCTGGGCGATCCTAAAAAGGCCATTATCAAGCTCTCTATCCCCATGGTCGCGGCCATGTTGGCCCAGACCATCTACAACCTTGTGGATGCGATATGGGTCTCGGGAAAAGGCCCCGAGTCGTTAGCGGCGGTGGGCTTCACCTTCCCCTTCCTTTTTCTCGCAATGGCAATCGCTAATGGTATCGGGATCGGGGGCGGTGCAGCTATATCCAGAAGAATCGGTGCAAAAGACAAAAGTGGTGCAGACAACATTGCAAGCCATACCATCGTCATCATGCTGATATTCATAGCTTTCTTCGCGGCCGCCATGTTAATCGCTGCGAGGCCTTTGCTTCGCTTTATGGGTGCGGGGCATGCGCTTGAACTTTCCGTAACCTACGCAAGGATTATATTTGCCGGCATCGGGTTCGTCTTCTTTATGCAGGTCGCCGTTGCCCTGCTCAGAAGCGAGGGGGATGTCAAGAGGGCCATGGTTGCCATGGGGTCGGGAGCGGTTCTCAACATCATCCTGGATCCTGTTTTTATCTACTCCCTCGGACTTGGAGTTGCCGGTGCCGCCTGGGCCACGATAATATCCATGTTTTTCGTATCCTTGGTTATCTTTTACTGGTTTTTTATAGGGGAAAAGACCTATGTTTCCTTCAGGTTCAGGGGGTTCCGATTTGAGAAAGAGGTCTTGTGGGATATCAGCCGGGTTGGATTTCCCGCTTCCGTCTCCCAGATGTCCATGTCCCTGATGGCTTTCATCCTGACCATGATTGTTGCTTCTGTCGGGGGGCCGGATGGGGTCGCCGTCTATACGACAGGGTGGCGGGTTATCTCCCTCGCCATTCTACCGATGTTAGGTGTCGCCAGCGCCGTCACCTCCGTGACCGGTGCGGCCTTTGGGGCGCACGACTATAAAAAGGTGAGAGATGCGTACCTGTATGCCCTGAAGGCGGGCGTACTGGCAGAGATTGTCCCTGCGCTGGTCATCCTGATATTTGCGCCAAGGATAACGTGGATCTTTACATGGTCAAAGGCAACGGCGCGTATCGTGTGCGATTTGGTTTTGTTCTTGCGCATCTCCTGGCTGTACCTGCCAACGGTGGCCTTTGGTATGCTCTCTTCTGCCCTGTTTCAAGGCGTGGGAAAGGGGTTTGATGCCCTCGCGATGACCCTGATCCGTACCCTTGTCTTTACCGTCCCCTTCGCGTGGTTCCTTGGCATTGTTATGGGCTGGGGATTACGTGGGGTGTGGATTGGCATGGTTGCGGCAGGCATGGCCTATATCCCCATCGCCTTTGGTTGGGCCATTCTATACATTCGGAAGCTGATGCTGAAGGAGCAATATAATCAGAGGTAGCAGGGAGTAAGCCCATGAACTTAACAATGCTTCCCTATTCACTGGAAACGGAGATATCCACATTCAATTCGCTGCCGATTTGGTTAAGCCCTTCTCTTAGCTGTTCCGGGGTTACATCACCTGGCACCTCGGTTTGAAGGTAGATGGTGTACATGGCAGCTCCAGTCTGGGGAGACGGGGTGCTTCTGGATTCAAAGTGGGTGATGTTGACCTTGTGATCGGCGAGGTATCGGCTGATCTTGTAAACAATGCCGGCCTGGTCCAGCCCTTCCACATGGAGTGTGTACGTGGAAACACCCTTCTTAGAAGAGGGAGTTTTGAGAGAAACGGGTCTCACAAAGGCTGAGATTCCCCTTTCTACTTCAAGGCGGCGACATTCCTGTGAAAGGCGTTCCAGAAGATTTCCGGGACTGGAGTTATCTTCCTGCCCCTCCACCAGAAAAATCATGGCGAATTCGTCCGCGAGGCCGGCCATGGTTGAATCCTCGAGGCTGCAGCCATTTTCAAAGATGACGCGTGAGACGTCAGCGATGAATCCCAGGCGGTCTCTCCCAAAAGCAGTCACGATAAATCTTTTACGCATCAGGTACCTCCGTGTGTTTCAGGTTTTACCAGTTTCAGGCCGTGTTTCTGCCTTGTGACGGTCTGATACATCTCCCCAGCGTGATAGGAGCTTCTTACCAACGGACCGCTGAAAACCTCGGCAAAACCCATGGCGAGACCCCGCTGCCGCCAGTGGTTGAACTCTTCCGGCGGGACATACCGGGCTACGGGCAGGTGCTGCCGGGTGGGCTGGAGATACTGGCCAATGGTCAGGATTCTGCATCCTGTGGTGTGGATATCTTTGAGTGTTTGTTCAATTTCATCAGGAGATTCCCCTAATCCCAGCATGATGCCTGATTTTGTGGGGATGTCCGGAAACGTGGCCGAGGCGCGCGCGAGGAGATCAAGGGAACGCAGGTACTCAGCACCGGGGCGAACCGAGGTATACAGCCGGGGAACCGTTTCGATATTGTGATTCAGGACATCGGGTCCCGCTTCCAGGACGGTGCGCAGGGCCTTGTTGTCTCCCCTGAAATCGGGGATCAGAACCTCCACTTTTGCGTCGGATATTTGCCTTCGGACCTCGGCAATGACTCGGGCAAACAGGCTGGCCCCTCCGTCTGGTAGATCATCGCGCGTTACGGAGGTGACCACCACGTAGGTGAGCCCCAGTTCACGGGCGGTCTCGGCGACACGGGCGGGTTCTCCCAGATCCGGGGGGGCTGGAAAGCCATGCTGGATGGAACAGAACCCGCAGTTCCGGGTGCACCGGTTTCCCAGGATAAGAAAGGTCGCGGTTTTCCGGGAAAAGCATTCCCACATGTTGGGGCATTTTGCTTCCTCGCAGACCGTATGGAGCAGGCCTTCCCGGAGCATTTTTCTAACGTGTTCACAGGCTGCCCCCCTGGGGA
>JALTEW010000095.1 GCA_027073795.1 bacterium
AAGTTTGACCCCGAGGCGGCTAAGGAGGAAGAAATCACTATTGTGGTTCAGGTGAATGGAAAGCTGAGAGACCGCCTGAGTCTCCCAGCGGATATCAGGGAGGAAGAGGTGAAAGAGATGGCCATGGAGCAGGGAAAGGTTAAAAAGTACCTGGACGGCAAGTCGGTTCGGAAGGTTATCTACGTTCCCAAAAAACTCCTTAACATCGTGGTGGGTTAAACCTACCTTGTCATTCAGGGAAAGGTGTGATAGGTAAAAAAGAACCTCAAAAAGGAGAGGCTTATGCGTAACCACCTGCTTTCAAGAAGCTTAATTGCTGTCTTCGCTATTTTATTTCTTCTGGGGTGTGGATATCATTTCAAAGGGAAGGAAAACAACCTTCCCAGGGATATCCAGACCGTTGCCATTCCTATTTTCAAAAATAATACAACAGAGACCAATATTGAAAATCTCTTTACCAATGCCGTGATAGCTGAATTTGTCAAGGGGAAAGAACTCAAGCTGGTGGATGTAAATCAGGCGGATGCCGTCATCTACGGGACGCTGAAAGAATATCATAATGATACCCTGACCTACTCGGGCGGTGGGCGTGTTTCCCAGTACCGGGTTAGAATTGTGGCGGAGGTTTCTCTTGTGAGGACAAAGACGGGAAAGGTCATCTGGCGGGCGAAAAACCTCCAGGAGTTTGAAGACTATGATGCCTCCACCGACACGATAACAAACGAGGCGAGAAAGAAAGAAGCGATTCAGAAGCTGGCCAAGTTTATGGCGGAAATGATTCATGACAGGATGCTTGAAAATTTTTGATGAGGGGTGTCTGAACAGGGAGGGGAGGCATGAAAATGTGTCTCCCTTTTTTGTATAGGTAATGGGGGTGGAGAAACAGCCAAGTAACCTGATGGTTTTCCTACGGGATAAGGGGACACTTCCCCCTGTCATTTTCATATATGGTCCAGATGGGTACACCCGGGAAAGCTTGGTTTCCCGGGTTGTGGGGAAATATCTGGCTGAGGAGAGGAACCGCGCCTTTGGGCTGGAGGAGTATGAAGCTCCGGAGGCAGATCCACCCCACCTGCTGAGCACTTTGAAAACCATCCCCCTGGGTCAGCCGTTGAAGGTTATCGTACTCCGGCGTTTCGAGCTTGTCTCATCTTCGGTGTTGAAGGACGAAAAGAGGGGTGAGGCCACGGATCGAGAGGGAAAGAGCTCTCCGCTGGATGAAGCCCTCTTGAGGTACTTCAAACAACCTTCCAGAAAGACACTGCTTGTGATTTCTTCCGCCACAGGGTTAAGAAAAAACAGCCGGGTTTACCGGGCCCTTCCCGAGGAAGCTGTGCTGGTCCCCTGTACGGGGTTCAGGGCAAACGAGGCGGTTGCCTTTGTTAAAAAGAAACTGACTGAAGAGGGAAAACAGGCGGCAGGACCATGGGTGGAACAGTTTGTTGAAATCGTTGGGCCTGACGCGCAGAGATTGGCAGGGGAGCTGGAGAAGATTTTTCTGTTCGTGGGTGACAGGGACGCCCTGAATGAGGGTGATCTTGAGGTTGTTTCCTCGACGGAAATGCCGAGGGATGTCTTTGCCCTCCTGAATGCTATTGCCGCGGGGAAACGGGGCCATGCCGTGGAGATTATGAGGGAGATTTTGAGCTCTGCTGAGCCGCCCCTGCGGATTCTGTCCGTTCTTCTTTGGCACTATCGCCTGGTGTCGAAGGCATGGCATCTTATGAAACTGGGGAGCCGTGAAAAACTGTCGGGGATTCACCCCTCGAGGTTCGTGGTCAACAAGGTGACGCGCCAGGCCAGGGGAATTTCCCGGACGGGGCTCAGGGAGATTTTTACCCATTTGCGGGAGGCTGATCAGCTCCTCAAGGGAAGCCGCTTGCCGCCGGCGCGTGTGATGGAAGCCCTTGTGTATTTTCTGTCCGGGCAAAGCAGGCGTAGCATGCAGGGGGGTGGGTGACAGGGTGATGAGTTAAAAGATTGTCACTGGGTTCGAGGGTAGATGCATGGACAAAGAAACCTGCAATATCATCCTTGTCGGGATGCCAGGTTCAGGCAAAAGCACCGTCGGTGCAAAACTGGCCGATGTGTTATCATACGAATTTATTGACACGGATGCCATCATTGAGGCCCTGCAGGGGCGATCTCTCCAGGACATCGTTAACCAGGAAGGGTACATGGCCCTGCGTGAAATCGAAGAAGAGCTCCTTCTCTCCTTTAATTCCCGCAAACATGTTGTTGCAACCGGTGGAAGCGCGGTTTACAGCCAATCCGCCATGGAACACTTGAAGGCGAATGGGATCGCCGTCTTTTTGGATGTTGATTTAGAGACATTAAAATCCCGGATTCACAATTTTGGTGAGAGAGGCATTGCCAGGCGACCGGGTCAGAGCTTCGAGGACCTCTATAACGAACGTTTGCCTCTGTATGTGAGGATTGCGGATATCACCGTTTACAGCGCACGCCTGACACCGGAGGAGGTCTGTGAAAGAATCATTAATCAGTTAATCAGTTGGAACAGAGGTGGGAACAAATCTTTGAAAAAAGAGATTTAATGACGTCTTCAAAATAACGCAAGCAGCAGAGATTAACTCCGCTGCCAGGTAAATTTTCCGGGGCAAGAAAGGGTTTTTTGCTAAGAGACGCGCAGGGTATTCACCTGGCGTGTTAGCCGGGAGATCTTGCGTGCCGCGGTCCGTTTATGGATGACCCCTTTGGATGCCGTCTTGGAAATGACTTTTGTGGCCGCCTGAAGATGGACAACCGCCTGCTTCGCATCTTTTTCTTTCACAGCCTCTCTTACCTGTTTGATGAAGCTCTTCATGCGTGTACGATAAAATTTATTCCTGAATGTGCGCTTCTCGCTTTGGCGGATGCGCTTCCATGCCGATGGATGATTTGCCAACGCTCTTCCTCCCTTTTATGTTGGTGCGCTACCTTTTATGATAGAAATTACCTTTTGTCAAGCCCTCTGGCAGGGCACGAAGGGGAAAAGTTAATAATTTCCGAGAGGATAGGTGAGACTCACAGTGAAGGAGCGTGAAGACATTCTGACCTATCAGTAAAATTGAGGTTCCGCAAGATCTTATAAAAAAATTTGATAAAAATCGCTTGCAATTGTGGAAAAATTTACTATAATGTGTAGCAAATTCGTATTGAGCGATTTTTGAAATTTTTTATCTTGTCCCGTCCTTTATAGGGAAGGTTTTTTTGTGCATAAATGGCGGGGAATATCACAAAGGAGAGGGGGTGAAGGAAGAAGTTATTCAGGGGATTATAGGTTCAAGTAAAGGGAGTTGCTACAGGAACTTGAAGGAGGATAGTCATTGCGAAACGAAGGA
>JALTEW010000096.1 GCA_027073795.1 bacterium
TCCTCTCCCTTCGCCGTCAACATCACAATCGGAATATCTCCCGTTTCTGCTCCCTTTTTGATTCTTCTGCAGACCTCCATCCCATCCACCCCGGGAAGCATCAAGTCTAGAATAATGAGGCCGGGCTTACGGGTTTTTGCCATCTGTAACCCGTCTTCGCCCGTCAGGGCGCGCAGGACCTGGAACCCCTCACGCATGAGATTATAGGAAACCAGCTCCTGGATGTCCCTATCGTCTTCGACAACCAAAATCGTTGTTTTGGCCACTTAAAACCCTCCTGTCAGCCCCGAAAAGGGCGTTTGTGAAACCCAATTTCTTACAGTTGTGTTAGGGTAATATTACAGAACGATTCAGGTTTTGTAAAATGAAGGGCAAAATGCTTCGGCCAAAGGGGTCTTTTTTGATAATTCTCCCCTTACGCCCCGCTCAGTCCATGCGCAATCTCCTCCATGAGCGAGGTGACCGTAGCATGATATCCCTCAGTTTCCCGTAGGCAGCTCGTTAGCTCGGCCTCCCGCTTTTTAACCTCCTCGGTATTAATCTTTTTCATATCCATCGCTCTCTTTAATGCCATCTCGATGGAGTCCGCCGTTGCATCGATCTTCTGGTTCAGTTCATATCGAAACTGCATGAAACTCTCACGGATACGCATGGTAAAATCGGCTTTGACCCGCCCACAGTTGGCATCGATACGCTCGGGAAGCTTCTTGAATATCTTTTTCAGCGCATAGTTCCGGGAAAACCCCTTGGGCAGGACGGAACGGGAGAAAAAATCGATGGCCCCTTCCAGGTCAAAAAACTTAGGGCGATCCCCCATGAGATAATAAAACCGGCTATCTTGCTTGATGGTCTCTTCACTGCTCACCCGTTCTAATTGCACCCCGAACAGGCGCGCTGAGACCTCCAGAAGGCTATCGATGATTTCATTCGTCCTGTCGGAAAATCTCCTGGAAATCTGTGCATATTCCGTGTTCAAGCTCTCTTCCTGCCGGGTAATCCATTCGTCAAAAGTACGGACAATCCCCTCATTCAAGGTTTTTTCCAGTTCCTCTACATAGGTCTTGACATCCAGTCCCTCTTTTTCACTTGCAGCCTTCTCCAATTCCTCCAACAGGGCAGGCAATTGCCGCTCCTTCAGTTCCCGCACACCATAATCGACCCGGTCAATCAACCTTTTTGCCTCCGCCTCGAAAAAATAACCGTTATCACGCTTTTCTTCCTGGATAGTCTCCAATTGTTTCTTGAAGAGGGCGATCTTTTCCTCCAGATCCTTCACCGGCGTGGCAATGGCCTTCAATTCAATCTTCAGGGAAACGATTTCATCCCCGATAAGCTTCTGCGTTCCTTTGAGAACGGAGGTCAAAAAGACCTTCCCCTTTTCCTTCATAAGAAAGTTATTGAGGGTTTTTTCAAACTCAGGTAAAAAACTTTCCTTGAGCATTTCGTCATCCCCCTGCGTCTTTCCCAGGAGGGCCTTCTTGGCGGAAAGAGGGTAAATCACCACAGAATCCCGGCCCAGTACCTCCTCAATAACCTGTTTTGAAAATGCCATCGACTCCTCACGTTCCACTTCGTCGAGATAATCCACCTTGTTCTGAATAAAGAAGATTTTCTCAACAAACTTCCGGATGTCCCTAAGAAAAGCCAGTTCCACCTCGCTGATGGGCGGATCTCCAGCCAGCAGAAAAAGGGCAGCATCCACATGTGGAAGGAAATCGTAGGTCATCTCCGTATTATTTGCAAAAATGGATCCCACACCTGGAGTATCGATGATATGAACCCCCTGTTTCAGGTATTCGGAGGGATAGGAAATCTCAACGCGCTCAACCTGCTTGGTGTTTTTCGGGTTTCCCTTTTCCGTCACGTAATCGGCCAAGGCCTCCCGACCTATTTCCCTTCGCGTGCCGTTTCTGAAAAGAACTGCGATAGTCTGTCGCTCCCCGTAGCGAAGGACGGTGACAATAGAAGTCAAAGGGACAATGGAGGTAGGAAGTAGTTTGTCTCCGATGAGACTGTTGATAAAGGTACTCTTTCCCCGTTTGAACTGCCCCAGCACCACAAGGTAGAACCGGTTATCCACAAGTTTCTGGCGAATCTGTCCCAGCGAGGATGCCAGAATGGGATTCTCGCCACCAGTGGCATAATGAGCGATGTGATCCAGCACTTCATTCACCTTGTGATGGTAAGCGGTATAGGCGTCTAACATCTTCTCCTCCTTCTCCTGAAAAAAAACCCCACCCTTTTCTGGGTGAGGTTATAAAAAACCCCCACCCACTGACGGGATGGGGCAGGATTTACCAACTCCTACCCCTTAACGGGTAGAAGTCATCAGCCCACGCAGGCACTTCAGGCAGACTTCATTGCCTTAATTTTTAATATAAACGAATCGCGTTAAAAGTCAATATATTGAAAACACCCTGATGGTTTGGGGAGACACGATCTTTTTCCCCTTCCGCACCTGGATATCCGAGAAGGGACACAAAAATACAAAATCTTCCCCGACCTAGCAAAAAGGTATGTAAAAGACTTTAAGGGGCAGAATCCCCTTAAGGCACTTCACTGAATCTGAGCTGCCCGGTTGCGGTACCAGCGCGATTTTTCACCGTTCCCGAGTTTTCGGTATATCTCACCCTCAAGCAGATAAACTTTTTTTAAAGTTCCATGGTTTTCCTGAGAAAAAAGCTCTGCTTTACGGGAAAATGTCAGTGCCTTTTCCGCATCGCCCTTTTTCAGCCATGCGAGCGAAAGGTAATAGTATGCCATGGGGTTATATCCATTCAAGGTGAGGGCACGCTCAAGAAGGGTGATACCCCGATCGCAATTTCCCATCTCTATACTTTTCCTCCCGAGTTTCACCATCCGCACGGATGCCACCTGACGGGGCGAAACCGGAGGGTTTGTTTGGTTATTACCAACGCCCTGCGAAGGCGAGTTTTCGGTCGTGTTTCCGGAACTTATCACATAAGGTGTGACAGAGGGCTGATTGGCGGTCTCATGCGACAAGGGGACACATGCCGCAAAAAAGAGCGAAAGACACCCCACAACCAAGATCGAAACCCACTTATTCACTTTAGCGGAACACCCCTTTCAACCCCTTCCATATCTCCCTGAAGAACTCCCCAACCGCTGGCATCCCGGCCTTTTCCTTACGCGGAACCGGGGGAGGGGCTGTCCCTGCAAGAAAATCTTCCTTATACGCCTTTGGCCACCACACCTCCGGCGGCCAATCCACGTCGACCCTGACGGTCCTTGTGACAACACCGGGAGGTTTTATAAACGGGCGGGGATTCAAGCGGTTTTGTATCCTTTTCATGAAATCGGCCCATACCGTCATGGCCCCCGTAGCACCTGACAGGTGGGTATTTCGGTTGTCATCAAACCCGATCCACACGATAGCCAGCAAATCACTCGTATATCCGACAAACCATGAATCTCTGTAGCCTGATGTTGTTCCTGTCTTTCCCGCACAGGGGAAGTCAATTCCGAGGTCCTTTAATCTCCGTGCCGTTCCATGTTGGATTACCCCTTCCAGCAAGGTGGTAATGATATACGCCCGTGCAGGAGAACAAATCATTTTGGCAGTTACATGACGCTGCTGTTCTACTTTTCCCTCTTCATCCATGACATCCCGCAAGGTAAGAAGAAAGGGTAGTTGCCCCTCATTGGCGAAGACACAAAAGGCCCTTGCCAGTTCCAGCGGCGTCATTTCAAAGGCCCCTAATGCGAGGGAGGGATAGGGTTCCAAGCGGGAAGTGACCCCGAGCTTTCGAACCATGTACACAACCTTCCGTAAACCTACCCGAACGGCCAGGTTTACCGTGGCGGCATTCAAGGATTGTTCAAGCGCGGTTCTTACCGTGACCTTTCCATGGTATCTGCCATCATAGTTCCGGGGTATCCAGGGCGCGCCTCTTACCTTGTATCGCACCGGCGTATCAGGGATGACAGTGGCGGGTGTAAAGGTATCGAGGGCTGTTAGGTAAACGAAGGGTTTAAAGAGAGAACCAGCCTGGCGGTGGGCATCAACAGCGCGATTAAAAGGGCTTTCCACGTAATTTCTTCCCCCAACCAGTGCGAGGACTGCCCCCGTTTTGGGGTGAATCACAATCATAGCCGCCTGGAGCCGAGAGGCCCCTTGACGATTGATAAACCGTTCCTTTCCAAGCCTTCGAAGGCCCTTGCAAACCGCTTGTGCAGCAGCCCTCTGTATCTCGGGGTGCAGGCTCGTAAATATTCGAAGTCCCCTACCCGTCAGGACCTTTCGCGGGTACAGGTTCTCTAACTGGCGCTTCAGAAAGTCCACATAATACAGGCGATCCTCTGACAGCTCCCCCGCTTTGCAAACAGCTATGGGTTCCCCAACGGCTCTCCGGAAGGCTTCACGCGTAATCCGCCCCGCCTTCATCATCTCCTTCAGAACAAGGTTGCGTCTTTCTATCGCCTGCCTGGGATGTAGCAGGGGGGAGGTGTAATTGGGGGCTCGTATCATCCCAGCAAGCGTGGCAGCTTCTTCAAGGGTCACATCCCTCAGGTCATGGCCAAAATAATATCTCGCGGCTTCCCCCAATCCATGGATAGCAGCGCTTCCTCTCTGCCCCATGTATATTTCGTTCATATACATCTCCAGGATGTCCTTTTTCGGATAAAGCCACTCGATGATAAGGGAAAGAACCCCCTCCTTCACCTTCCTGGAAAGGGTGCGTTCCGGAGTCAGGAAATAATTCTTTACCAGTTGCTGGGTCAACGTGCTACCTCCCTGAACAATCTTTCCATGCCTGAAATCCTGGTAAAAAGCCCGTATGATCCCACGCCAATCTATCCCATGATGGTGAAAAAACCGTTTGTCCTCAATCGCCAAAATCGCGTCAACAAGGTATTTCGGTGCCTGGTCAAAAGAAATCAAGTGCCTGATCTCCTTGTTCTTTCCAAAAAGTTCCGCAATTTCAACTGGCTCAAGCATCACTAAATCGAGGGATGCACCGCTACGCTGCAGAGCTTTGATGCCGACGCCATCAAAGCGGACCGTCAGGACAAATCCCTTGAAATGATGGTCCGGGTAGGCAAAATTCCGCAAATAAACGATTACCCGCCCTCTTCCCGCGAAGAATTCCCCCGGCCGTTCAGGAGGGCCTGTGCACTTTCTGTATCCACGCATCTTCAGCATGTCGATAAATTCAGACTTTCCTATTCTTTCGCCTGGGAAAAGTATCTCCGCGTCGGAAAAGACCCGGGATGGAATCTGCCACCGATGGCGAGACAGACGGTCGCGGACGGTCACTGTAAAGGCAAAAAGATACCCACTCAAAACAAGGGCCAGAAGAACAAGTGCCGCAATGGCACCCGCAGCAAAGGCCTTCTTACTGCTTTTCCCCTTAGGAATTAATTTAAGCATGGATAATTATTATACCGTTTTCGGGAATTTTGACCACCCCACCCAAGCAGCAAAAGCCTTATCAATCAGAGCCGGGACCTCAGCTCAGTTTTTCCCCCTCAGAGAGGGCGATAAGTTTGGGAATATCCAAAAGACGGATTTGGTGCCCCCTCACCTCGATAACACCCTGTTCGGCCATACGCCTGAGTATGCGGGAGAAGGTCTCGGGAATCGTTCCTAAAAGGCTGGCAAGCTGTCCCTTCGAGATATCCAGCTCGATGACTTCACCCTTAGCCTCCTCACGCGATAGATAGAGGAAATAACCGGCCAGGCGGCTGGGCACCTCCTTAAGTGAAAGGTTCTCAACCTGAACCGTGAACCTTCGGAGACGTTCCGATAAGATAGCAAGCATGGTCAGGGCAAGATCCGGATTTGCCCTGATCATCTCTAAAAAATCCCTTCTCGGGAAAAGGAGGACTCGGCTTCTCTGGACTGCCTCCGCGTGAGCGGGAACGGCCTTTCCAGAAAAAACAACCACCTCGCCGAAGGTCTCACTTGGCTTGATAAACTGAAAAATCTGCTCCCTACCATCCGCCGAAAGTTTATAAATTTTTATAAGTCCTGAAAGGACCACATAAAGCCCAAAGCTTTCGTCTCCTTCGTAGAATATCATTTCCCCCTTTTCAAACGCTTGCTCAACGGCAATTTTTTTCAACTCTCGCATCATGTTCTCGGGCATGCCGGCAAAAATTCCACGTGAGCTGAAAAATGTTTTCTCTTCTCTAAACCCCACCTTACACCCCCAAAAAAAGTTCTCCATAGACATTTTCCTCCTTTATACATCAACTACGTTCACACTTAAAGTTGCGTCATTTAAAAAGATAAGCGCAAATTAGGAAAACCCCTGTCCCTGTGCCGTCGTGCAAAAAATCTTTTTTCTTCCTTGACACCTTAATTGCTTTTAGATAAATAGGGGATGTTCGCTGGGGGTGCTTCGCAGGCTGAGAGTCCACAGTTACGTGGTAACCCCAAGAACCTGATCTGGGTAATACCAGCGGAGGGAAGCGATGATTGCTGCTTGTTTTTCTGCAACTGGATCTTTTTATTCTGAAATAAGCGTACCCGTTTATTCTGAGAAGAGGGGAGGTGTCTTATGAACCCTGTCCGGACCTTCCGAAACCTCGGCCCCGCGTGGATTATCAGCGCCGTTGCGTGCGGCCCCGCCACGCTGGCCAGCGTATCTCTTTCCGGCAGCAGTTTTGGATATGCCTTTCTGTGGGTGGTCATCCTGAGCGCTGTCTTCGGGGCTACCGCCCAATACCTGTCTGCGAAAGTCAGTGTTATCTTTGAAAAGGGCATCATCACGCTTGTTACAGAACGCTTCGGCAAAATCATGGGCGGCCTACTGACCCTTGACGCCCTGGCAGCAACCTGGCTGGCTGCTGTGGTGCTAATGAAGGCCCTTGTGGGGGTTACTTCCTATCTCACGGGGTTTCCCAGCCCCTGGTGGGGGATTCTTTATGCCGCTCTTTTCTCCGCCCTACTGATCCGGGGCGGATACCCTCTGTTCGAAACCATTTGCAAGCTGTTGGTGATCGGGATTGTCTTATGTTTTGCGGCAACACTTTTCGTGGTTCCCATCGATTGGGCCGCCGCCCTGAAGGGTCTCGTCCCTTCCCTCCCCGGCGGGGGTAAGGGGGCCATCATGATGGCCGGCATCATGGGGGGCGCCGTTCATATCACGATTATTGCCATGCACTCCTACACGGTTCAGGAGCGCAACTGGAAGTCCGCCAACCTCCCCACTGTGCGCTTTGATGTCATCTCTTCCATGCTTGTAGCTTTTGGAATTTACAGCATCGTTATCTTCCTGGTGTCCGCCGCCACCCTGCACACCCACGGTATCCACGCAAAGGGTGCCCTGGATGTGGCCAAAAGTCTGAAACCCATCCTGGGCCCTTACGCCTCGGTTGCCTTCTTCACAGGCCTGTGGGGCGCTACGGTTTCAACCATCATGCCCACGTTTCAGGCCGGCGCGTATTTCATCGGAGATTTCTTCAATTTTTCCCTGAAGCCGGAAGATAATCGTTTTAAGGCCGCCATCATCCTCGGCATCCTGCTCAGCATCATCGGTCCCTTCCTCAAAGGCACCTTCTTCCCCCTTTTAATCATCATGCTGGCGCTGGGGCTATGTGGCACACCCTTCATCCTTATCCTGCTGCTCCTCCTTCTGAACACCCGGCGTATCGACCTGCTGGGTTTGAAAAACAGGTGGCTGACCATGCTGGGCGCCGTTACAACAGCCATCTCACTCTTTTTGGCGGTACGCTTTATCATCTCACTCATAGGAAAATTAAAATGAGAACCTGCAAACCCTTTTTCGGCCTGAGAACCCTCATCGTCGGGGATGTGAATACGGGCAAGACTTCCTATACGCAACTGCTGCTTTTGAAGTGCCGGGGGGAGAAAATTATCATTGTGCTTGACATGGCGCCCGAAATGGTCAGGGGGATCGGAGGGAAAATGAAAGTTCCATTAGATCCGGACATCCATTATTTCACCACGCAAATCCGCCCTCCGCGCCTTACGGGGAAAAACGAACATGAATCCATGAAAATCGCCTCCGAAAATGCGGCAAATATTGAAAGGGACCTCTTTTCAAAAGCAGACAGCATCCCGGCCGACGCCCTTATCATTAATGATGTATCACTTTATCTCCAGATGGGAAATCTTAAACGTCTCACCCATGTTCTTGAGAAATTTCCCACCGTTATTATGAACGGCTATTTTGGGAACACCTTCTCGGAAGGCCCCCTGACGGAGAAGGAAAGAGGAAACATGAAACGACTTATGAAGGTTTGCAACCAAGTCATCGAGGCAGGGGAATTGAATCAAGGGAGTGAATAGTGAATTTGAAAGACGTCGTGATTAAACAGCAATTAAGAAAACTCCATTTTTGGACACAGACCAACCACAAATGAAAGGAACTCACATGAAATACTCACGACCTGTCGTTTTAACCATTGCCGGCTCCGACTCTGGAGGCGGCGCTGGTATTCAGGCGGACCTGAAAACCATTACAGTCCATGGATGCTTTGGCGTAAGCGCCATCACAGCCCTCACGGCTCAGAATACCGTCGGTGTTCAGGGTATCCTTCCGGTCCCTCTGGATTTTATTCAACAGCAGCTTACGTCCCTTTTTGATGACTTTACCATCGTGTCCGCTAAGACCGGGATGCTGCATTCACCTGAGGTCGTCCGCTTGGTCGCCGATAACCTGAAAGTCCACCCCGGGCTGCAGCTCGTCTGTGACCCTGTCATGGTAGCAAAGAGTGGGGATAAACTTCTCGAGGATAACGCTATCCAAACCCTCAAAGGCGTGCTTCTTCCCCTTGCCACAGTGGTGACGCCAAACATCCCTGAAGCCGAGGTTCTCTGGGGACATTCGATTCAATCAGAAGGCGATAAGGAAACCGCATGCAGGGCCATCCGTGAAATGGGAGCAAAATCCGTCCTGCTTAAAGGGGGACATGACAAGGGTGAATTCAGCACGGACCTTTTTTACGACGGGGAAGGGTTTCACCGTTTCACAGCTCCACGATATCCGACGCCGAACACCCATGGTACAGGATGCACCACGTCCGCTGCCATTGCCGCCAACCTCGCCCTCGGGAAAGACGTGCTCTCGGCCACCGCTGATGCCAAGGGATACATGGATACAGCTATTCGATTCTCCCTTTCCATCGGACATGGTCATGGACCAACGGACCACTTTGCGGCCATTCAGCGGGGTTCCTTAAGATACGAGGTGCTTCAGAAACTTTCAGAAGCTGTGGAATTTTTCTGCTCCCATCGCGCGGGGCACTTGATTCCGGAGGTGCAGACCAACATCGCCTACGGACTTCCCTTCGCCCTTACGCACGAGGAAGTAGCGGCTATCCCGGGACGTATCGTTTCCCTGAAAGGGGCCCCTCACCCATCCGGATGCCCTACATTTGGTGCCTCCCGGCACATCGCCAACATCGTCCTGACAGTGCTTCGCTTTTCACTTGATCACCGAAGCGTTATGAATATTCGATATGAAACCACCTTTCTGGAAAACGCCAGAAAAATAGGGCTCAAGATTGGCTCCTTCGATCGCAAGGATGAACCTGCACCTGTGAAAAACCAGGAAGGGTCCACCCTCGAATGGGGGACACGGGAGGTTCTTTCCAGGTCCGAAACGATTCCAGATATTATCTTCGATACCGGAGACATCGGAAAAGAGCCTATGATCCGTGTTATCGGCAAAACCCCCATGGAAGTTGTCATCAAGGCTCTAAAAATAGGGGGAATTCAAGTAAAGGAGGAATAAGACCATGGATGCTCTCACACCTGTCAATCCAAAGGAAAGAACGTGGAAGGGTCTCGAGTTTTTCATCCTCTGGGCAGGTGCCGGCATTTCGCTGGCAGAGATATGGGCTGGGGGTATGCTCCAGCCCATGGGGTTTGTCATCGGGCTCGCAGCTATCATCGTGGGACACCTCATTGGGAATACCGCCCTGGCCCTTGGAGGGGTTTTTGGCTCTGAGCACGGGATCCCTACGATGGTCGCCCTGCGCCCTTCGTTCGGCATTCGTGGTTCTTATCTTGCGTCGACCTTCAATATCATTCAATTGATAGGATGGACAGCGGTTATGATCTGGATAGGGGGAAACGCGGCCGATGCCCTGTTGAAATCATCTCTCGGTTCTCATCCAAAAGTATGGATGATCGGGATTGGTCTCGTTACCCTTGCGTGGTCTTTTGTGGGAGAAACCTTCTGGAAATGGCTCCAGCGTGTTTCCGTTACGGGTCTTTTTATCCTTTCCCTGGCCATGACAGTGATGGTCTTTAAATCATACGGATGGCACAATCTGATCTCCGCCTCCCCAAAAAGCGGGATGCCCGTCCCCTTGGGTATCGATCTTGTCATTGCTATGCCTATATCATGGCTTCCCCTTGTCGCTGATTATTCACGATTCAGCCGAGGGAATCAGCCGGCCTTTTGGGGTACTTGGTGGGGATATTTCATCATGAGCAGTTGGATGTTTTTAGTCGGCCTTGCCGCTGCCATCGCGACAAAAAGCGATACGCCCGACACCATGGTTATCCAACTGATGGCCAACTCCGGCTGGGTCATCCCGGCTCTTTTGATTGTCCTCTTTTCTACCTTCACAACGACCTTCCTGGACATCTACTCCACGGCTGTTTCGGCACAGAATCTTTTCCCACCCCTAAGGGAAAAGCAGGGGATTGTCATCAGCGGCCTCCTTGGCATCCTTATCTCCCTTGTTTTTGACGCAACCCAGTATGAGAATTTCCTCCTCCTGATAGGCTCCTTCTTTTGCCCCCTGTTCGGAGTTGCTCTCATGGACTTCTTCTA
>JALTEW010000097.1 GCA_027073795.1 bacterium
ATGGGAAGGGGCATGGATGGGGTTAAATTCACTGAGTGTGCACGAAAAAGCAGCAGGCGCCTTTCGAATAGCACTATATCCATTTAAGTTACTGATACCCGTGGCTGCTTTTCTTTTTTTGATCGAGGGAATTATTATTTATTTAAATAACCATGAAGGCTGAACGTCCCGAAGAGAGTTATAAATTTTGAGTACAGAGTTAGTTACAATCCTATTATTTGGGGGTCTCCTAACTTTATTGGCTATTGGTGTTCCTGTTGCATTTGCTTTGGGTGGTATTAGTGTTCTAATAAGCTATATTTTGTTCGGCACAAATAGTTTGTATGTTGTTGCTACGACAACATATATGGAGATCACTGATGCATCTCTTATAACAATTCCTCTCTTTCTTCTTATGGGGAATTTTTTGGTTTACTCCGGAATCTCAGATCGTCTTTTTAATGCACTAAACTATTGGCTTTCAGGTATTCGGGGGGGGCTAGCAATAGTATCAATATTGGTATGTGTTGCACTGGCCATGTGTGGTGGATTTGGCCCTGGTATTCTTACGATGGGTCTCATTGCCGTACCGGCAATGCTCAAATATTCGTATAACAAATCTTTGGCATTGGGAAGCGTGATGGCTGGTGGAGTTTTAGGCATTATTATCCCACCAAGTATTATTATGATTGTCTTCGGTTATATTGCAAGAATATCGATCGGCAAGCTTTTTTTTGCAGGGGCAATTCCGGGTTTTATCTGTGCTTTTCTTTATGTTTCTTATGTCTTGATCAGAGGTTATTTCCAGCCAGATTTCATCGCTCCAAGGGAGGCTGAAAATGTTGTTACCTGGAAAATGAGATATGCGTCACTGAAAGAAATTATTCTTCCTGCAATATTGGTCGTTTCAGTATTAGGATCGATTTTTTTGGGGATGGCTACACCGACCGAAGCAGCAGGAATTGGAGCAGCAGGAGCTTTTATTATTTGTATTATTTATGGCAAGCTTACATGGAAGGTACTTTTAAGTTCTTGTCTCGAAACCATGAAAATTAGTGGTATGGCATTATGGATTTTAATAGCTGCCACACTTTTTGGTATTGTGTATACGAGTGCAGGTGCTCAAGATATGGTAATGGGCATAGTAAAAAGTTTGCATGTCAATCGTTGGTTTATCCTTGGTATAATGCAATTTATCCTTCTCATTTTCGGCATGTTCATGGATGATTATGCCATTATCACGATCTGCGCCCCCATCTTTGTGCCTATCGCCAGGCTTCTTGGATTTAACACCCTCTGGTTTTCCATCCTTTTCATCCTGAATATGCAGGTTGCCTACCTGACGCCGCCCTTTGGGTGGGCCTTAATTTTGATGAAGGGAGTTGCACCTCCAGAGGTTGACACAAACGATATTTGGAAATCGGTACCTCCATTTGTAATAATGCAGTTAATGGTTTTGGTATTGGTAATGATATTTCCCAATGTGGCTGTATGGCTTCCAAATATGATGACAAAATAAGAAAATCAATGCATTAAATGCATTAAAATAGAAGAAAGGAGGTGAATAATTATATTTTAGAGAGATTATCACCAGAAGTGAAACTTTTCACGCAAGGCTTGAGCTCAAGAAGATCTCTCTGAAAAATTATGAGTATTTAGAAAGGAGGTGGCTATAAAATTTGCATGTCATTGTTGCTGTTCTTGAAAAGGTCAGAGACAAGTTGAGGCCAAATAATCTTGGTCTTAGCAAATGGTGAATTTGAATCTTTCAGGTAATATGGAGGCGAAAAAATGAAGAAACTGCTTTTTTTTATGGTTTTGATAGTGGCAATTAGTTTAATGAGCCTTCCCATGTCGCGAGCCGATGTGATTGACCCCTTTGATAATATAAGTGCACCACCTGGCGCATTTGCATTGGGTGTTTATTTCAATTATCAGCACCTACCTGAGTATTCTCCTAAACATGGATCTGATGTTGGTATTCACGTGGATGTATCAGCTCTTGCAATTAGACCTGTGTATTTTTTCCCTAAAAAGCTATTTGGGAAGTTGTCATGGGGGGCAAACGCGATTATACCATTTGCCCATGTAAGTATGGATAATGAAGAAAATCACAGTGGGATAGGAGATATTATCTTCGGCCCTTTCATTTTCCTTTACGAAAATCAGAAGGCCAATGTCTATTTATCTTTTTGGGAATTCGTACAGGCACCAACTGGACAATATGATAGGAATACACCGGACACCAATATTGGATATGATGCCTGGTGGTTTGAACATGAATTAGCATTTGGGTGGTATCCAGGCAGATTTGGTATTGACGCGAATCTAAATTATTGGCAGAAACTCGAGTCCGATAAATTGAACATCGACTATCCAGATGCGCTGGAATTTGAAACAGTCGTTCACTATGGAATTACTGAAAAGTTTCGTGTTGGTATAAATTTCGCCGGCTGGTGGGATCTTGATGATATGGAAATAGACAATGTGACAATACCAGATACTAAAGGAACTAATTACAAACTTGGTTTAAACCTCGGATATAACCTTTCGAAAAATATAATCTTAAATTTGAGAACCATGTATGATGTAAAGTCAGACAATTATACGAAAGGATGGTGGAGCTACTTACGAATCTTGTATCTCTTTTAATAATTAATCTGGAAGGGCCTAGGGCCTCATTAAAAAGTGAGGCCCGATTTTTAGTAGAGTAGATAATTGAAATGCTGAGGTTTTATGAGGGGTTTAGACTATGAGACTGTGGGACAGCTTATAGAAGGCCTCAATAGGTATTTCACAGGTTTTACAATAATGGCAGGCCGGGTTAGCATAAGAGGCTGGAGAGCAAGGACCCTACTGAGATCTATTGGGGAGAAGATCAACTGAGGGAGGATGCATAGCTATGAAGGGAAAAACAACGATTTTTTACACCTTAACAATAGTGGTCTTAACTTTGGGGTCCACCTTATATCTCTTCATTTTTCGATAGAAAGTACTGCGCGATATTCCCAGCAATTTGGAAGATTTTGTTATGTTTCCTCCCGTACTATTTAGGGCCTTAATCAATAATTCTTTTTCACTATTTGAGATTTCAAAGGTGTTTGTTTTCAATTCATTTTTATCTTTAGAATTTTCATGAATCATGGAAGGCAACAGTTCCTCAGGTAAATGAGCCAGCTCAAACGTTTCATCTTCTGAAATACTTGCACACCTTTCAATTATGTTTTCCAATTCGCGAACGTTACCTGGCCAAGAGTATTTTAATAGTACGTCCATTACCTTGCTAGAAATTTGGCTTAAGCGTGTTTGGCCAGAATCATGTAATTTGCGTAGGAAAAAAGAAGATAGGATGGGAATGTCTTCAGCCCTTTCTCTTAAAGGTGGAATTGCTATTAAAAACACATTTAATCGGTAAAAAAGGTCTTTTCTAAATTTATTGTTTTTTATGTCATTGAGAAGGTTTTTATTTGTTGCTGAAATAACCCTTACGTCTAATTTGATTTCCCTGGTTCCTCCAACCCTGGTAACAGCTTTATCCTCTAAAACTCTTAGAAGCTTGACCTGCATTTCTAAGGGCATATCTCCGATTTCATCTAAGAAGATTGTTCCGCCGTTTGCTAATTCAAATTTACCCGGACGGCCACCCTTTTGAGCATCTGTAAAGGCTCCCGCCTCATATCCGAAAAGTTCGCTTTCTATAAGTTCTCTTGGTATTGCGCTGCAGTTTACAGCAACAAATGGCCCTTTTTTGAATTTACTTTCGTTGTGTATTGACTGTGCAAAGAGTTCCTTGCCTGTACCTGTTTCACCAATTAAAAGAATGTTCGCAGATGTTTTTGCTGCTTTCTTGGCCAAATTTACTGCTTTCTGAAAGTTACCTGAAATGCCTATTATATCCTTGAAAGAAAATCTAGCTTTAGCTCCAACTGATTCACTAATGAAATGGTATGCCTGTCTTTTTTCCCATAAATTGATTATTGCTCCAATTATTTTTTTATCTGGTTCTGAAAGTATAGGGTTAAGGGTTATGTAGCAATCAACAGTTTCACCCCCGGGCAGGAAAATTTGACTTTCAATTTTAGAAAAAGCTTTTCTATTTATCAAAACATCATTTATAAGTCTTGGGTTTAAAAGATCATAAAGATTTTTCTGATTAAATGTGATCTTGCTTTTCAATTTTTTAAAAATGTTTTTGTTATTTTCAAGATTGGAAAATTTGATGACACCACTTTCGTCAATGATTAATATCCCGTTTTCATGAGCCTGTATCGCAGATTTAAGGAAATTATGGGCAACCATGATTTTTTGTTTGGCCTCAAAAAGACTTAAGGTTGTCCCGATTGCGTGTGTGGCCGCCATGACCATGCCTAAGGTATGAGGGTGGGCTTCATGACATTTCATTGTAACGTTCATAATCCCTAACAGCTTGCCTTCTGGACCGTATATTGGAGAAGCAGAGCAAGTATAAGAGTGAAAAAACTCACAATAGTGTTCAGCGCCAGAAATTTGGACGGCTTTTCCAAGGTTTTTGCACATACTCAAGGCATTGTTTCCCACGAAGTCCTCTCCAAAGTTCATACCTTCCATGTCATTGAAATTTTTAGGAATTAGAGATTTCTTTTCAGCAATTACCTTCACAAAATTCAGATTGCTATCAGCGAGCAGTACTAAAGCTCCGACATCTCCAATAATTGATATGAGATTATGCATAAATGGAGTAGATAGTTCAATCAAGTTTTCGTTGTTTTGAATGTTATTTGGTGCTTTTTTTAAATTTTTCAACCGATTCAAGTTGCCTTTTAAAGGATCTACGCCTTTATTCTTGCAACGAAGCCATGCGTCACGTATAATTGGGCGAACTTTTATTGTGTTAATACTGTTTCCCCTTATAAAATTCTCCCATTCTTTTTTCACTGATTCACATTCATTGACTTCACTTATGCTTTTAGCTATTTTTAGTAAGTTTTGAGCATTTGCCATTTATACTTTACCCCCCAAGATGGTATCTTTGGAATTTAGCTGATAGTAAAAGCTTTGAGGGTTATAATATATTTCAAAGCGATAAATTAAATTGCACATGCGCGTTCCGGATGTAGTAAGTAGCATAAAAAAACCACTCAGATTGGTTCGAAAAGATGGAACACACTAAAGATTTATTTTTTACATTCATATCCACCTATACAACGAAACAGAAAATTTAGCTTTAGTTTATATACCACATTGTTCGTATAATATTCAAGATGTTATAGACTTTATTTTTTCCTATTTCACATTTTTTAATGTGAGATGCCAAGCATAAATCCTATCTTTTATGTGAAAATATGTCTATCGCCCCGACGAAGGCGCCGGAAACGATGGCGGCCATTCCCACAGCGCTGATTTGTGTAAGGGAGTATCCACCGAGCTTTACCAATACCAGGGTCGATCCCAAGGGCGTCAGGTAGGTGAGTGAGCCAATGATGCGGGGGTCCCCCCGCTTCATTGCCGCATCCCAGGTGAAAAAGGCTAGGCCTAAGGGACCTATTCCTGTCAAGGTCAGATTCAACATATCTCTGGATGTGAGTTCGGGAAGTGTTGGGAGGATATTTCCCTGAAACGAAAAAATCAAAAGGGAAAGGATGCCGGAGATCAGGCAAAAGGCGCCCACGGCAGAAGAAGGAAACGGGGGTAAGCGCTTGGTAGCCAGGGAATAACATGCCCAGGTAAAGGCGGCCAGAAAAGCAAGAAGATAGCCATGGAGAAAGGCTGGCGAAAAGTGAAGATTTCCCTGCGTTATCACCAGAGTTGCTCCAAGAAATCCCAGAATGGCGCCAGTAATGTGGTGAGCCCCAAGCTTTGAACCAGGGAAAAAAAGGGGAGTGAGTAGAACGATCAAGAGGGGCCACAGATAGTTGATTAGATTTGCCTCCACAGCAGGGGCATGATGCAGAGCGGAAAAAAAGAAAAAGTGATACCCAAAGATGCCGCCGATTCCAACAAGCAGGGTTTTGAAGGGAATTTTCCAGGTGCGTGCCCGGAAAAGGCTTAGCCCTCCGCTCAATGTAAGCGCAAACCCGATGACAAACAGTTGCGGGAGATGCCTGAGGGATGCCCCAAAATAAGCCAGGAAACTCCACAGGATGATACTTGTAAAGGCATATGGGATTGCGCGGCGCTTCACCTAATGAAGGAATTCTCTCTATTTCTCATGGCTGAAGAGTTTTTGGAAGATTTGGATTGTATGAGCGGTATCATCATCGTCAATACCCAGGTGGGTAACAAGGCGAATTTCACCCGGGCCAAAGGGAAGGGTAAGCACGCCTTCAGATTGAAGGCGACTAACGACATCCTCTGGCGTGATTTCGGAGTTGTGGATAGGAAGCACGATAATGTTAGTCTCAACAGTCGATGGGGTAAATTCAAAGAGGGGAATCTGGCTGATGGCATCCGCGAGTGCCCGGGCCCGCCTGTGATCCTCGGCAAGGCGGTCAATGTGGTGGTCCAGGGCGTAGAGGCCAGCTGCGGCGAGGATGCCCGCCTGTCGCATCGCGCCACCGAGACGTTTTCGGATTTGGTGCGCCGCTTCGATCCAATCAGCCGACCCTGCAATGACGGATCCAACGGGGCAGCCCAGTCCCTTTGAGAGACATACAGAGACAGAATCGAACGGTTCACAGTAGGCTGACGGGGGGATGCCGGTTGCGATGGTGGCATTGAAAAGCCTCGCGCCATCTAAGTGCATGGAAATGTGATGTTGGTCGGCGAGGGTGCGTATCTTTTCGATTTCATTCAGGGGATATATCTTGCCGCCACCCCGATTATGGGTGTTTTCAAGGCAGATGAGACGGGTTTTTGGATAGTGGGGGTCGTTGGGGCGAATTGCCTTTTGTACGTCCGTGTCTTTCAGAACGCCGCGCTCTCCTAAGACCGGGTAAAATTGAACGCCTCCGTAGGCAGCGGCACCAGCGGCCTCGTAATGGAATGGATGGGCATTGGCTTCCAGTATAACCTCGTCGCCCGGCTGGGTGTGGGTCAGGATTGAAACAAGATTTCCCATGGTTCCAGATGCAACAAACAGGGCCTTTTCTTTACCCAAAAGTTCCGCCATCCTTTCCTGAAGAAGGTTGATAGAGGGGTCTTCGCCGTACACATCATCGCCCACCTCTGCGGAAGCCATTACCTTTCGCATTTCGTCTGTTGGCTTGGTAACCGTATCGCTTCGAAGGTCGACTGTTGGCATGATTTCATCTCCTTTCATGTTTGATTATGTGAATCTTTTAACATTTTATATTGACAAAAGCCATGACTCTTTATATAAGGTGAAAAACGTTTTAAAGGGTGGAAATGGCGACCAAGAAGAAGATTACCCGAAAGGAACTCAAGGAGCCAGATGAATTTGTCAGCACAACAACTGAGATTTATCGGTACGTTTTAGATAACTGGAAATATTTTATCTCGGGCATTATTTCGGTTGCCATTGTTGCAAGTGTAGTGTTTCTGTGGCATGCGCACGTTATCAGAAGAGAGACAGCGGCGTTTGCTTTGTATCACAACATACAAGTGAGAACGCAACAGACAAAGGGTGAAACTCAAACGGAAAAAATCTGTGATGCATGGGATCATCTCGAAAGGAAATTTTCAAATACCCCTGCAGCCATTTATGGATTGCTTCAAAAGTCTTCCTGTCTCCTTGCACACCAAGATTACAAAAAAAGCGGGAAGGCCATCCAGAAACTCCTGTCGGATACAAAGTCGCCTGTGGTTGTAAAGGTGCTGTCCCTGTTGTTGAAGGGGTACACCCTTGAAGAAAAAAAGTCGTATAAAGAGGCGGAAGAGGTATTCAGAAGCTTGCTTAAAAATCCTGATAATTTTCTGAGGGATACGGTGCGTTACCACCTCTATATCTGTCAGTTGCGACAGGGTAAAAAAGACGCGGCAAAGAAAACGCTTGCGGCGTTGAACATTAAGGGTAATTCAGATTTTGCCCTCCCGGCTATTCTGGTCAAGATTAAAAAGGCCGAATTGGGAATTAAGGAATAGTAGGGCATTTAAGTGAAGGGAATTTTAATAGTTGTTAATGTTTTTAACCCTTTCAGAGGGAATTTATCATCAGGAGGGAGGACGGAATGAAAAAGTTATTGTCAGGAAATGAGGCTATTGCGCGGGGTGCCTATGAAGCGGGCGTGACCTTTGCCTCTGCCTATCCGGGGACACCGAGCACGGAGATTCTGGAAACGGTCGCGAAGGAATACCCAGAAATTTACGCGGAGTGGTCCCCGAATGAAAAGGTTGCTTTGGAGGTAGCGATGGGGGCGGCGTTTACCGGCGCGCGTGCGATGGCTTCCATGAAACACGTGGGTGTGAATGTTGCGGCTGATCCCTTGATGACGTTGAGTTACACAGGGATTTGCGGGGGGATGGTTGTGGTCACAGCGGATGATCCTCAGCTTTACAGCTCACAGAATGAACAGGATAATCGGAACTATGCTAAATTCGCGAAGATTCCCATGCTGGAACCAAGTGACAGCCAGGAGGCGAAGGATTTTGTGGTTCGCGCCTTTGATATCAGTGAGCAATTTGATTCCCCCGTCATGGTTAGAAGTGTCACCCGGGTTTCCCACGCTAGGACGCCGGTGGAATTGAAGGAGAGAAAAAAGGCACCTCAAGAGGTTAAGGTTCGTAAAGATCCTCCCAAGTATGTGATGTTGCCCGTTTACGGCAGAAAGCGCCATGTGGTTGTAGAAGAGCGTTTTCTTAAACTTAAAGAATTTGCCGAGGCCTTTGAATTAAACCGGGTCGAGATGAATGACCCTGAGGTTGGGATTGTTACCTCAGGAATTTCCTATCAGTACGCAAAAGAGGTTTTCCCCAATGCCTCGTATCTCAAGCTTGGGATGGTTTGGCCGCTTCCGGAAAAGATGATTCATGATTTCAGATCAAAAGTTAAAAAACTATATGTTATTGAAGAGTTAGACCCATTTATTGAAGAAAATTTGAAGATTATGGGTATCCAGGTAGACTTGGGGAAGGATGTTTTGCCTATTTATGGTGAGCTAACACCTTCCATTGTTAAGGAGAGAGTTACAGGGAAAGCGGAAGAACCTTTTCTTTCCAATCCTGAAAATATTCCTCCACGGCCACCCAATATGTGCCCCGGGTGCCCGCACCGCGGGATGTTCTATACCATCAAGAAACTGAAACTCTATGCGGCGGGTGACATCGGTTGTTATACCCTGGGAGCGTTGCCTCCTTTGACATCTCTGGATACCTGCGTCTGTATGGGTGCCAGTATCGGCCATGCTATGGGGATGTCCAAGGCCCTTGGAAAAGAGGGGAAGGGGAAATTTGTGGCTGTTATCGGTGATTCCACATGCATGCACAGTGGGATGACAGGGCTTGCCGATGTGGCTTACAACAAATCTTACGCAACAGTTATTATTGCTGATAATCGAATTACAGCCATGACGGGGGCGCAGGACCATCCCGCCACGGGTTACACTGTCCGGGGCGAGGAAACCCATGCCGTGGATTTTGTCGAGTTAGGAAAGGCCCTTGGGTTCAAGAACATTGTCAAGGCAAATCCTTATAACCTGGAGGAATATGAAAAGGTGTTGAAGGAAGAGGTTGAAAAGGATGAGCCATCGCTAATTGTGAATCAGGGCCCGTGTGCGCTCTTAAAAAGGGCAATTCCGAAGGCCAAGAAGCCATACTTCGTTGATACGGACAAGTGTATCGGGTGCAAACGCTGCATCGGGCTGGGGTGCCCAGCTATCACGTGGCATGCAGAAGAGGGGACGAATGCCGCCGGAAAGAAACGTAAAGGCTTTGCGACAATAGAGCCTACCATTTGTAATGGTTGCGGTCTTTGTTATCAACTTTGTAAGGTAGAGGCTATAGGAACGGAAGGCAAGGTCTTTTTTGGCCTGGTTGAAAACCTGTAAATAAAGGGGAATGGGAAACAATGGAAAAGACAAAAAGTGTATTAATGGCAGGCGTTGGAGGACAGGGGATCATCCTTGCCAGTGATATCCTTTCAGAGGTGATGCTTGATGCGGGGTTTGATGTTAAAAAAAGTGAGATTCACGGAATGGCCCAGCGGGGCGGTAGCGTGTCAAGTCACATCAGGGTAGGGAAAGTGGTTTATTCCCCCACGATTCCGAAAGGAGAAGCGGATTACCTTATCTGCTTTGAAAAACTTGAGATGCTTCGCTGGCTGGATTTCTGTAATGCCGATACCCACGTGATTGTTAATGACCTTGAGATTAACCCGCCGGCGGTTAACCTGGGGGAGGCTGAATATCCGCGTGAGCTTTTTGAGGAAACAGCAAAGAAATTTAAAAATTTAAAGCTAGTTCCAGCCAGCAAAACAGCTCAGGACCTTGGGAATATCAGGGCCGCCAATACGGTTATGATTGGGGTTTTCTCCAAGTTTTTTGATGTTGAAGAATCCCTGTGGTTAGATAAAATTCTTGGCAAGCTCCCGGAGAAGTTGCATGGCTTAAACCGGAAGGCGTTTGATGAGGGAAGGAAGCTCAACTAGTTCCTTGGCTTAGATGCTTGAAAAAGAATTTTGTTGACAAAATCGTTTAGCTGGATTAGGAACATATGTAATTTATCGAGGAATGGGGCAGACAATGTCAGATGCGAAGGAAAATTTTGAACCGAAGATTATAGCGTTTTGCTGTAACTGGTGTTCCTATGCCGGGGCTGATCTGGCAGGGAGCATGCGACTGAAATATCCCCCCAATGTGTTACCTATCCGAGTCATGTGCAGCGGAAGAATTTCTCCTCACTTTATTCTAAAGGCTTTTCAAAAAGGAGCAGATGGTGTTCTGGTAACGGGTTGCCACTACGGGGATTGTCACTACATGAAGGGAAACTATATCACGAAACGCCGTGTGACCATTCTAAAGGACCTGTTGAAGTTTGTTGGAATAGAACCTAAAAGGCTCAGAGCTGACTGGATTGCTGCCTCAGAGGGAGATAAATTTGCAAGGGTTGCTAATGAGTTTACGGAAGAGATCCGGGCACTGGGTCCTTCGCCATTGAGAGGATAGTGATGGAGCAGTTAAAGCAAAATATAAAAAACATGCTTGAATCCGGTGAAATAGCTGGATTTTTAGGCATGAGAGAACAGAATGGTCACCCGGTTCCCTATCTTTTTACGTCTGAAGATCTTGATCAAGTTGATAACCTTGTTATCCCCGAGGTTCGGTATCCAATGGCGGGAATCCTTCTCAAGATCGTGAGGAAATATCCAGATAAGACCATTGGGGTTATGGTTCGTGGGTGTGACGACCGCGCCTTGATTGAGCTGGCTAAAAACAAGAAGATTTTACCGGAGCTCATACGTCCTATTGGGATTGCGTGTAGCCAGGCATTAGCCGAGTATTGCCGGTGTAGCCAGCCATACCCAAGGGAGATCCATTACGGTGAAAAGGTCGAGCCTGTGAAAGACCGTTCGGATTTGGAGGCTATCGAATCAAAGGACCTTCCAGACAGGTTGGACTACTGGATGGGCCAGTTTTCTAAGTGCATCAAGTGTTACGGGTGTCGAAATATCTGTCCCATGTGTTTTTGTGACCAGTGTACGCTCGAAGATGAAACTTTGGTCGTAACAGGAAAGGCGCCTCCCGAGATCCCTGTATTTCACCTGATTCGCGCCTTTCATATGGCGGGCCGGTGTATTGACTGTGGCCTGTGTGAGGAGGCGTGCCCGGCTCACATTCCTTTAAGGTCCCTTTATCGAAAGGTCCGAGAGGGTATGGCTGATTATCTGGGATATGTCAGTGGAACGGAAGAGAGTGAAAAGGACCCCCTCGAATTCCTTGGGAGTGAGGGTTACGAGGTGCCCTCTATGATTGACGAGACATAGCGGAGAGATTGCATGGAATATAAAACAGTTCTAACAACATGTACCTACTGTGGAACAGGTTGTGGGATGCTACTTGAAGTCTTGGATGGGGAAGTAGTGGGGACCCTTCCTGTAAAGACCCATCCAATTAATGAAGGAAAATTCTGCATAAAGGGATGGAATGCCCATCAATTCATCTATGCTGAGGGGCGCTTGACCAAACCCCTGATTCGAAAAGGAGACGTCCTTGAAGAGGCTTCTTGGGATGAGGCCCTTGACTTTGTGGCCAAGAGGTTTCTTGAGCTTAAAGAGGCCCACGGTTCCGATAGTCTTGGGTGTTTCAGCTCTGCCAAGTGTACGAACGAGGAAAATTATCTCTTGCAGAAGATGTTTCGTGCTGTGATCGGGACGAATAATGTCGATCACTGCGCGCGTCTCTGACACTCTTCGACGGTGGCCGGTCTGGCTGCTACATTTGGAAGCGGGGCAATGACCAATAGCGTTCCCGAGATTGAGGATG
This sequence comes from bacterium, assembly GCA_027073795.1. GTDB lineage: Bacteria > Desulfobacterota > S145-22 > S145-22 > S145-22 > S145-22. Next base: position 12,333 of record JALTEW010000097.1, read on the forward strand.
CGGATTGCATTCTAATTATTGGTTCTAACACAACTTCTTCCCATCCTCTTGTTGCCTCTCGGATCATGAAGGCAAAGGAAAAAGGTGCAAAGGTTGTCGTTATTGATCCGAGAAAGACACAGATCGCGCATCTTGCAGACATTTATGTGTCCCATAATCTTGGCAGTGACGTGGCATTGATAAATGGACTGATGCATATTATCCTTCAGGAAAACTGGCATAACAAGTCCTTTATCGATGAGCGTACAGAGGGGTTTGAGGATCTTAAGAAGATTGTAGATGAGTACACGCCTGAAAAGGTCGAGAAGATTACAGATGTTCCGAAGGAAAAACTCCGGGAGATTGCGGATGTTTATGCCAATTCAGAAAAGTCATCCATCATCTATTGTATGGGAATAACTCAGCATACCACGGGAACAGACAATGTGAAATCGCTGGCAAACCTTGCCATGCTGACTGGGCAGATAGGAAGACCCTCTACCGGTGTAAACCCTTTGCGTGGGCAGAACAATGTCCAGGGATCGACTGACCTTGCGGCGATACCTAATATATATCCGGGGTATCAACCGGTAACAGATGAAGCGGTCCGCCAGAAATTCGAAAAAGCGTGGGGGGTATCCCTCTCGCCCAACCCAGGGTTGACGGTGGTTGAGATGATTAACGCGGTGGAGGAAGGCAAACTAAAAGGTCTTTACATCCTTGGAGAAAATCCCATCATCAGTGACCCGGATTCAAACCACGTGGAAAAGGCCTTGGATGATATTGAATTCCTGGTGGTTCAAGACATTTTTTTGACAGAGACAGCAAAAAAGGCTGATGTTGTCCTTCCCGGGTCAAGCTTTGCTGAGAAAGATGGCACCTATACGGGAACAGACCGCAGGGTTCAGAGAGTTAGAAAAGCCATAGAACCTCTTGGGGATGCCAGGGAGGATTGGAAAATTCTCTGCCAGGTAGCACAAGCTTTGGGGGGGAAAGGATTTGACTACCCATCTCCCAAAGAGGTTTTCGATGAGATAGCGGAACTTACGCCTATCTATCACGGCATCAATTATGATCGTATTGAAAAAGAAGTAATCCATTGGCCATGCAGAACTGAGGATGACCCGGGCAGTCCCTATCTCCACAAGGATGGGTTTGCGAGAGGGAAAGGGCTGTTTACCCCTATTGAGTACAAACCGCCGGCCGAACTTCCGGATGAAGACTATCCTTACCAATTGACAACGGGGAGGCTTCCTTTCCACTATCATACAGGAACCATGACACGGGTTTCGCCATCATTGGCTCATGAGATAAACGAAGCATTTGTGGAGATTCATCCTAAGGATGCAGGTAGTTTGGGGATAAAGAATGATGAAAAGATCCAGATTAGCTCTCGAAGGGGAACGGTTGTTGCCAAGGCGATGGTAACAAATGATATAAGGGAAGGCGTGGTGTTTATGCCGTTTCATTTTGCTGAGGCAGCCGCTAATCGGCTTACCATTGCTGCTCTGGACCCTATAGCTAAGATCCCAGAGTACAAGGTATGTGCAGTTAAAATTGAAAAATTAGATGGGAGATAATCTTTAAAATGTCCAGAACTGGGGTATTTGTTTGTCATTGTGGGACGAACATCGCTTCTGTAGTAGATGTTAAATCTGTTGCGGAGGAGGCAAAGTCTTTACCGGGAGTGGCATTTGCCACAGATCTGAAATATAGCTGTTCGGATCTTGGGCAAAAGGCCATCCGGGATGCCATCAAAGAGCATAACCTTGACAGGGTGGTGGTAGCTTCTTGCTCGCCACGGATGCATGAGAAGACCTTTCAAAAGTGCATTGAGATGGCGGGGCTTAATCGTTACATGTTCGAGATGGGAAACATACGGGAGCAATGCTCGTGGGTGCACGAGGACAAGGCCATGGCAACGGAGAAATCAAAGGAAATTGTGAAAATGGCCGTGGCGAAGGTCAATAGGCTTGAGCCGTTGACGCCGCTCAAATCACCTGTTGAGAAGCGCGCCCTTGTTATAGGGGGTGGGATTTCAGGGATGCAGGCGGCTTTGGATGTCAGCCTTGCCGGATACAAGGTGACATTGGTGGAAAAATCGCCGAGCATCGGGGGGAGGATGGCGCAGTTAGAAAAGACCTTTCCCACACTTGACTGTTCGGCTTGAATACTTACCCCGCGGATGACGGAGTCATCCCAGGACGACAACATCGAGCTTCTCACTTACTCTGAAGTTGAGAACGTTGAAGGTTTTATAGGGAACTTTGACGTAACCATTCGCAAGAAGGCGCGTTCCGTGGATATGAGCAGGTGTACCGGGTGTGGGGAGTGTATCCAGAAATGCCCCACCAAGGTTGACAGTGAATTTGATATGGGACTGGGAAAACGGAAAGCCATTTACACCCCATTTGCCCAAGCAGTACCCAACGTTCCGGTTATCGACCGTGACCATTGCCTCAAATTTACAAAAGGCAAATGTGGCGTTTGTCAGAAGGTTTGCCCTGCGGATGCCATCGATTATGAGCAGAGGGATGAATTAATTGAACGAAAGGTTGGAGCTATTATAGTAGCAACAGGTTTTTCCCTCTTTGATTGGACGGTTTACGAGGAATATGGCGGAGGTAGGTATAAGGATGTCGTTACAGGTCTCCATCTGGAAAGAATGTTAGATACATCAGGTCCAACGGAAGGAAAGGTCATCCGCCCATCTGATGGCCGGGAGGCGAAGCAAGTTGTATTTGTCCAATGCGTTGGGAGCCGTGATGAGGCGAAGGGTGTTCCGTACTGTTCCCGAATCTGCTGTATGTATACGGCGAAGCAGACGATTCTGTTGAGGGACCATATCCCGGACAGTCAGTCCTATGTCTTTTATATCGATATCCGTGCGGCAGGTAAGAATTATGAAGAATTTGTCAAAAGGGCGCAAAGGGAGAGTGGAACCGTATACATTCGTGGACGGGTTTCAAAGATTTATGATCGGGGGGACAAGCTTATTGTCCAAGGGGTGGATACCTTATCCGGTGAACGAGTCGAGGTTGAGGCAGACTTGGTGGTTCTGGCTACCGCTGTCGTTCCCAATCCGGATGCCATTCAACTGGCGCAGATGTTGAATATCCCTTATGACCAGTATGGATTTTACACGGAGGCCCACCCCAAACTCCAGCCGGTGGAGAGTGTCACTCAGGGCATTTTCCTAACAGGTTCTTGCCAGTTTCCAAAGGATATCCCTGATTCAGTAGCCACAACAGGGGCCGCAGCTGTGCGAGCGTGTGCGGTTTTTTCTCACGATGAATTGACCATTGAGCCAAAGATAGCATGGGTGAACCAGGAAAAGTGCAGTGGTTGTTTTAACTGCATGGAAGTCTGCCCCTTTGATGCTATTATTAGTGAGGAAGTCAATGGGAAAATGGTCGCCCGCGTGAGGGAATCCATCTGCCATGGTTGCGGGAACTGTGCGGCTACGTGCCGGACCAAGGCTATCAATGTCAAGGGCTTTAGCGATGAGCAAATTTACGCTCAAATTGAAGCCCCGTTTTTAGAAGAGGAGGTGGAGGTTGCCTGAGTTCTTAAATCGTGAAGATATTCATGCCTTCAGGGATCTTGTTCTTTCCCTTTCAGGTCAGGATGTCAGCCGATGTATTCAATGCGGAAAATGTTCCTCGGGATGTCCGATCGCCTATGAGATGGAGCACCTTCCTAATCAGATAATTCGCTTCATTCAGCTCAACATGCAGGAAAAGGCGCTTCATTCTGATACCTTCTGGCTTTGTGCGGTATGCGAAACCTGTAGTGTACGGTGCCCGGAAAGCATTGATATCGCTGGTATAATGGACGCCCTTCGTAAGATTTGTCGAGAAAGAGGCATCAAACCTGGAGATTCGAGGATTGCCAGGTTCAACGAAATATTCCTTGATTCCATCAAGAGAAATGGCAGGGTTTATGAACTGGGACTGGTTATGAAATATAACCTTGCAACGGCACAGCCCTTCAAGGACGCTTCTCTCGGTCCCGTGATGTTCAGCAAGGGCAAGTTGAAAGTTTCGCCTGACAAGGTTCGGGATCCGAACAGTGTCAGGACGATATTTTCGAAGGCTAAAACCTTTATTGCATCCAAGTTGAAGGATTAATTATGGAAATCGGTTACTTCCCCGGGTGTTCTTTGCATAGCACGGCACAGGAGTTTGACCTGTCTATAAAAGCGGTTTGTGATATCCTTGATGTTCATCTTCAAGAAATTCCGGACTGGAATTGTTGTGGAGCTAGCGCTGCCCATGAAACCAGTGAGGAGTTAGGGCTTGCATTGCCCTATCTCGATCTTGTCAAGGCGGAAGCTGCCCGACTCAAAACGGTCCTTTCTCCTTGTCCCGCCTGTTTCAGCAATTTGAGCAAAACGCATGAAAAGGTGGTAAGCGATAAGGCGTTAGGGGATAGGCTCCAGGATGTTACGGGTGGCAAGGTGTATCAGGGCACTATCTCTAACAGGCATGTACTCGACTTTTTTATGGATGGGGTGGGACTCGATGCCATAAAAGAGAAGGTTAAAAAGCCCCTTGAAGGCTTAAAAGTTGCCTGTTATTATGGTTGTTTGACCCGTCTTCCTGGTGTGTCTATGGATTCGGTTGAGCACCCAATGATGATGGATCAAATTATTGAAGCTCTTGGGGCTGAGGCTCTGGATTGGACGCACAAAACGGAATGCTGCGGTGCAAGTTTATCCATTACCCGGACGGATGTAGCCCTCCGCCTGGGAAAGGAAATCCTTGAAGCGGCTCAACGGGCCGGGGCAGAGTGTATCGCCGTCGTATGCCCTTTGTGTCAGTCAAATCTTGACACGCGCCAGGCTGGTATCAACAGTAAATACCACACTTCGTTCTCTCTTCCGGTAGTTTATATGACCCAGTTGATGGGGGTTGCCTTTGAGGCGCCTAAAAACCATCTTGGTTTCAACAAGCATATTGTCTCGCCGGATGTGCTAAACAGGTTTTAATTCACCTGTATCATCTTTTTTATTGATTCCGGAGATTCAAAAAGGCGAGGCTAGGAGCGGGCAGGTAAATTTTCCTCAATCCCTTTGCAGCTGCTCGCAGAAAGTTAGCCAGGATGTCAAGAATGATTCATTTTTTTTTCTCTGTTTCGCTAATTGGTCGGCTGTGGATAGGAGAAGGAGAGCGGGCGCCTTATCCCTGGTTTTTCGCCTGAATCGCTGAATGGCGCGTTCTGTGAGGGCGTTTTTCTCCTTAAGCCAGTGGAGATGAAGGGGGTACATGTGGCGTTCAACCAGGAATTTTATCGATAGAATATCTTTTTTTGAAAATCGGAGGCGCTTGAGAATCCCTTTGGCTATTTCGGTCCCGACCTTTTCATGCCCATAAAAGTGATGAACGTCTTCATTCATCGTGTGTGTGGCCGGTTTCCCTATATCATGTAGAAGCGCGGCAAGCATCAGAATATGTTTCTTGACATTTGTTCCATTGTTTATAAAAAGCTCCTCATGGTAAAACTCTTCCGTAAAGGCCAGGACCCTAAAGGTGTGGGAGAGGGCGCTATAGTCATGATAAGGTGATTGTTTTAGGTGTGAAAGTAATGCCAGTTCCGGGAGAAACTCAAAGATCAATCGGGTTTTTACCATTGGGCAGAGGGCTTCCAATACATGGTTGAGGGACAGGATTTTTACGAGTTCGTATTGAATCCGTTCTGGAGAAACCTTATGGATTTGATTCCGGAGTGTTCTGATGGCGGGTAAAATGGAGGGGTGAAGCGTGAACTGAAGGAAGTGTGACAATCTGATGGCACGTAGCATCCGAATAGGGTCATCCCGAAAGATGTTTTCCGCTGATGTTACGGGGGCCAGGATGTGGGTTTTAAGGTCTTTCATGCCTCCCACGATATCGATCAATCTATCTTCAAGGGGGTCCCAGAACATGGCATTAATAGTGAAATCTCTCCTAAGGATGTCCTTTTCAAGAACATCGGTCAAGATTCCTCCGGATGACTGGAGTGTGGTGACTTGGTAAGGACGGTGAGCCATGACGATAAGCGTCGTGCCAAAGGCCTTTCCCACTTTTTGGGTCAGGGGAAAGAGAGCAGTGATGTCCTCCGGAGATGCGGTGGTCGCGATGTCATAGTCTTGGGGCGGATTTCCAAGGAGGAGGTCCCTGACAGCCCCACCCGCTATGAAGGCATGGTAGCCCCGGCTTTTAAGTGTCCGGATAATCCAGCAGGCATCGGAAAAGAGCGCAGGATACATGGGTTGTTACCTTCTTACATGAATGCAGGTTGATTCTTAAGTTTTGGAAGGTTCATCCGTTTGCAACCCCAGCGCTTTTTCCAGCGCCGTGATTTCTTTCAGGAGTTGCTTCCTTTGTTTTTCGTCAAGCCGCGGATCGTTCAACTGCCGCCTCAACCCCAGAAGCTGCATTTCCTTTGAATGGATTCTGCAATTGACTTTCAAAAAAACCTCCCAGTGTTGTAAGCCATTATGACAGAAGCTTCTCTGTCCTGTAAAGATGCTGCTTGTCAAGATTTGAATTTTTCCGCAGGAAGGTTAATTACGGTTGACATTGCAAGGGGCTTTGAGTAGAGTCAACGCAAAAATTCACATAAAAAGGCGGCGGGAATGATCCCCTTTTTAGATCTTAAAAGGCAATATGAGACAATAAAACTGGAGATTGACCGTGCGGTTTTGAATGTCTTACAGCAACAATCCTTCATCTTGGGGGATGAGGTCAAGCATCTCGAAGACGATATTTCCGCGAGGTTCGAGAGCGGCTGCGCGATCGGTGTGTCATCGGGGACCGATGCCCTGCTTATTTCCCTGATGGCGCTGGGGGTTGGAGAGGGAGATGAGGTTATTACGACTCCTTTCACGTTTTTCGCGACGGCCGGCGTTATCCATCGCCTTGGAGCCATCCCGGTTTTTGTCGATATCGAACCTGAAACCTATAATATCGACCCCGAGGCCGTAGAAAATGCCATCACGGAAAGAACTGCCTGTATTATTCCTGTCCACATCTTTGGTCTTATGGCGAACATGTCCCCTATTCGTAAAATTGCTAAGCGGCATGGTGTTCCAATCCTTGAGGATGCAGCCCAGGCCATTGGTGCCTGGCAGAGGGTTGAGGGGAATAAGGCTTATGCAGGTGCCCTCGGCGTAACAGGCTGCTTTTCCTTTTTCCCGTCTAAAAACCTCGGTGGCGCTGGAGATGGGGGTATGATCGTCACCCGTGATCCAGATCTGGCGGAGCGGGTTCGGAGGCTGCGCGTGCACGGAAGTTATCCCAAATATTATCATCATACCGTGGGAATCAATGGAAGACTGGATGAGATCCAGGCCGCCGTCCTGAATGTGAAATTAAAATATCTTGATGAATGGGTTCGGAAACGACGGGAACATGCTGAAACCTATCGGAGGCTTTATCGGGAATATGGGTTGGAGGCATTTTGGGTTTTCTTTCCCCATGAGCCTGAAGGTTCCCACCATGTCTATAACCAGTTTACCGGAAGGTTCCCAAAGCGGGATCGCTTGATTGAATTCCTCAGAAGTCGGGAGATTGGCGCTGCCATTTATTATCCCTTACCGTTGCACCTCCAGCCCTGTTTTTCCTACCTCGGTTATCGGAAAGGGGACCTGCCCCAGGCAGAAAAAGCAGCAAGTGAAGTGCTGTCTCTACCCGTCTTTCCTGAATTAACAGAAGGTGAGCAGGAAACAGTCATTAGAGAAATCAGGGGATTTTATGAAAACGAAGTTTAAAGAGGCCATTAAGAGGCATGATATAAAGGTCGGAATTATTGGAATGGGTTATGTAGGTTTGCCACTGGTTATCCGGTTTGGATCCAGCGGGTTCAAGGTAACAGGCTTCGATATCGACGGTGAAAAGGTAAGCATACTGAGGCAGGGGAAAAGCTATATTGCCCATATCCCCCCTGAAGAAATCAAGGCCCTGATAGATGATGAGAAATTTTACCCCACGGACGACTATACCCTTTTGTCTGAAGTGGATGTCGTTATTATCTGTGTTCCTACGCCTCTTACAAAAACGCAGGAACCTGACCTCCGATTTGTCCGCGCAACAAGCAGGCAGGTCGCTAAAAACGGCAGAAGGGGACAACTGGTAATCCTTGAAAGTACCACTTACCCTGGGACGACAAAGGAGATTTTGTTGCCGGATCTCTCAGTGGCCTTCGGTACCGTTGGAAAGGATTTTTTCCTGGCTTACTCTCCGGAGCGGGAAGACCCCGGAAACCCGGATTTTTCCACGGAAAAAATCCCGAAAGTGGTAGGTGGGGTTACGCCTGCGTGCAGGGAGCTTGCTGCCACGTTGTATGGCGAGGTCATTAAGAAGGTTGTGCCGGTCTCTTCCACGGAGGTTGCCGAGTTTACAAAACTTCTGGAAAATATTTACAGAAGCATCAATATTGCGCTGGTCAACGAATTGAAGGTTTTGGCAACCCGGATGGGGATAGACATCTGGGAGGTCATTCAGGCTGCCTCCACAAAACCCTTTGGGTTTCATCCCTTCTATCCTGGGCCGGGTCTCGGGGGACATTGCATTCCCATTGACCCCTTTTATCTCTCCTGGAAGGCAAAGCAGTACGATTTTGCCAATCGTTTTATCCAGCTTTCCGGTGAAATCAACACGGGTATGCCGGGGTACGTGGTTTCGAGGCTTATGGACGGTTTGAACGAAAATGAAAAAAGCCTAAAGGGATCAAAAATCCTTGTCCTTGGCATCGCTTATAAGAAAAACGTAGATGATCTCCGTGAATCCCCCGCTCTAGTGATTATAGATAAACTCCTCAAGCGAGGCGCTGTTGTCTCCTATCACGATCCATTTATTCCCGAAATTCCTAAGACGAGGAAGTATGATTTCAGCCTTCAGTCGGTCCCGCTTAAGGAAGATATCATACGACAATCGGACGCCGTATTGGTTTTAACTGATCACGACGGAATCGATTATCAATGGGTTACCTCATTGAGCAGATTATTTGTGGACACACGAAACGTGTCATTCGAATTCCGAAAAAAATTCGAAAACATCATTACCGCTTAGAAAGGAGAAGAGATGAATTTTGCACTCAGTGACGAGCAAAAGGACATTGTAACGGCTGCCCGGGAGTTTGCCGAAGGCGAGTTCCCTGATTATATGGAGGAGTGTGACGAGAATGAAACCTTTCCCAGAGAGCTCTGGAAAAAGGGGTGCGAACTCGGTTTTGTAGGCGTCTTTATCGGGGAAGAATACGGGGGTGCAGGGCTTGGTTATTTTGAGGATGCCCTGATCTCCGAAGAATTCTGGCGTGTCGACCCGGGTTGCGGGCTTGCCGTTCTGGCTGGGACGTTTGGGTCCCAGCTCATCCAGCTATTCGGAAGTGAGGAGCAGAAAAAGCGTTACCTGCCTCCGTTGGCGGCTGGGAAAGCTATTATGGGATCCGCTATTACAGAGCCGGATGCGGGAAGTGATGTGGCAGGTGTGGCAACCACGGCGGTGCGTGACGGGGATTCTTATGTGATTAACGGCAATAAAATGTTTATCACAAATGGTTCTATTGCGGATTATGTCAATGTTCTTTGTGTTACTCATCCAGAGGTGAAAAACCGCCATCGGCGCCACAGTGTTATTGTTGTGGAAACCGACCGGGAAGGTTTTGAGGCCAACAAGTTAAAGGGGAAATTGGGAATCCGTGCATCAGACACTGCAGAAATTGCTTTGAGTAATGTTCGCGTCCCTATGGGAAATTTGATCGGAACCCCTGGAAATGGTTTTAAACAGTTTATGGAATTTTTCAACGTAACACGTGTTCACGTTTGTGCCCAAGCGGTAGGTGCGGCACAGGGGGCGCTGGAAAAGGCTATCTCCCATGTTAAAAATCGCAAGCAGTTTGGCGTTCCGCTGGCATCCTTCCAGGTCAACCAGTTCAAGATTGCTGAAATGGCGACCCGCATAGAAGCTGGGAGGAGCATGTACTGGAGGGCAGCCTGGTTATTGGATAACGGTATTCAAGACCACCGTCTGGTTGCCATGGCAAAATGGTTCTGCGGGGAGCTGGCGGTTTATGTGGCCAATGAGGCGCTCCAGATTCATGGGGGGTACGGTTATCTTAGGGAATATGGTGTAGAAAAGTTCTATCGTGACGCGAAAATTCTTGAAATCTATGAGGGGGCAAAGGAAATAGAAAAACTGGTTGTCGCCAGAGCTATTCTTGGAAAGTTTTAAAATCGATACCTCGAAAAACAGATAAAAAGGGGTTAAAATGATACTTGAGGGATTTCCAGTTGGGCCGATTCAGGCAAATTGTTACATTGTTGGAGATGAAGATTCTCGGAAGGGTGTGGTGATTGACCCAGGTGATGAGGTTGAAAAGATCCTAAGCCATATCCATGAACATGATTTGGATGTGACGCTTATCTTGAATACCCATGGGCATTTTGATCATGTGGGTGGGAACAAAAAACTCAAGGAAGCAACAGGTGCAAAGATTGCCATCCATCCGGATGACGCCCATTACCTTGACAAGCTTTCCGAATCGGCAGCGGTCTGGGGGATGACTGCCGAGAACTCTCCGCCACCTGATTTGCTTCTATCTGATGGTCAGATTTTGGAGGTAGGTGGGTTGAAATTCAAGGTGCTTCATACCCCCGGTCATTCACCGGGAAGCGTTTCCTTTGTCATGGAAGACGCGCAGATCGTATTTACGGGGGATCTTATCTTTGCCGGGTCCATAGGGAGAACGGATTTTCCTGGTGGGGATTATAATACCCTAATTCAATCGGTTCGGGAAAAGATATTTCCCTTAGGGGATGAATTCAGAGTCCTCTCCGGTCACGGTCCTGTCACGACTGTGGGGCATGAAAAGGTACACAATCCGTTTTTTTAGCGGTTTTTAAGAATACTGGGGTCTTATTTTTGACTGGCTAAGGGCGAGAGATGAGATACCTGTTGTCCTTTGCCGATTGCCTTTTTGGGTTATTTCCTGAAAACCTTACGGGTAAAATAGATGGGTTTATGCTGCCTCGGGATACTTGCCAGGAGGTATGATAGAGGAAGCTTCTGGCCCTTTTTCAATTCAGGGGCTGGCACCTTTCTTTCAATCAGGGTTATTTCAACAAAGGAGGCACGATCTACGGCCTTTCGAATTTCCAAGTCCACATTGGCTTTCTTCGTTTTTGGGAAAATGGCCACAACATCTTCCGTTTTAAAGAGCGCGTTGTCTGTTATGATGCTTTCTGGGTTCTTAAAATAGGTTTTTATAAATTTTTTCCATTCCTGAAAACTTTTGAAGATATACTCTGTTTTAGGAGGGTAAGATTTGAGAAGTGCCTTCCCGTAAGGAATGGCATGGACAGCAATCAGCCTGGCCAGGGGTGTGGCTACGCCCGTATAGTGATAAAAGTTGCCTGGCGTGTTTTGTGAGATATAGGCAACAGCTTTATTGATAAGGGCGCGGATGGCTAACTTGATACCCGTATGTTGAAAACCGCCGAACCCCAGGGGAACTGTCGTTTTCCCACCTCCCACCACGCCGATGATCCCCCCTCCGAAGTCTTTGGCGTCTGCCTTGATGGAGGCAGAAAGTAGGATGCGAGAGGTTCTGGTGTCGATGACACGGATATCAGCCCCGACAATGGCATCGGTGTACATGACGGCACCAAGGGGAGCGCGATTGTTCTTTTGGTTGACAATAACAGAAGTAGCACCCGTTATGATACCCAGCGCGACCCCACCGAATGAGAAACGGTTTGGCTCATATTCTGTTATAGATCCCGTCACGAGCAACTCCGCTCCCTCAATATGGCCAATATGGGGAGCTGTGTTGGGACCAAGCCTGCCCGAGGCGCCCAGGTTTTGTTCCTTGATGACCTTATTTAAAATATTCCTTTCAAGGACGATGAACCTGTTGGAGTTCACAAGGGCGGTTGCCAGCATATCGGAAATACCATTACCAATAGCTTTAGGGATTTTGGCGGCTTTGACATCGAATTGAGCTACCGCAATTCGCGCCTTGGGGCCGTTGTAGGGCTCCAGAAGTCTTGGGGGTATGGATGCACCTTGCTTGTTTTGGATAGAAGCCTGGGGAGCGCATCCCAAAAGAATCAAGATAATCATCAAACAGGAAAGTCCTTTATACAACGGTGATAGCCCCCCATTTCTTTACAATTATCTGCGTTTAATATAGGATTCTAATTGGAATTGCAAGGGGCTGACATGTGATGCATGTTTATAAGAAAAGGGTGCTGGTAGTGGATGATGAGGAAAATCTTCGCCACATGATGCGAATTATTCTGTCGAGGTCAGGATACGAGGTGTTTGAAGCGGAAGATGGAGAAAAGGCGCTTGAAATCATCCGGAAAAAGCAGGCAGATCTGATTCTTTGCGATATCCGAATGCCCAGGATGGATGGGATGACGCTTCTGGAAAAGATTTCCCCTGAAGAGTACCATCCTATCGTTATCATGATGTCCGCTTACGGGGCAATAGAAACGGCTGTCGCTGCCATGAAGATGGGGGCGTACGACTATATTTCCAAGCCCTTTCAACCTGACGAGGTTGTTCTGACAATCAAGAAGGCTTTCGATCATCAACACCTGAGGGATGAAAATGTCAAACTCAGGCAGCAACTTACGGAGAGCAGAAGATTGGCAGAAACCATGGTGGGTGATAGCGCACCGATGAGGAAACTTCGATCTCTGATAGAACGTGTTTCTCGGTATGATTCAACCATCCTGATAACAGGTGAAAGCGGCACGGGGAAAGAACTGGTCGCGAAGGAGATACATTTTAGGAGCCACCGGCACGAGAGGTCTTTTGTGCCGATAAATTGTGCTGCATTACCTGAGAATTTGCTGGAAAGTGAACTCTTTGGGTTTCGAAAAGGGGCCTTTACGGATGCCAGGATGGATAAGAAAGGCCTGATTGAAGAAGCCAACCAGGGAACCTTGTTTCTGGATGAGATTGGGGATTTGCCACTTTCTGTCCAGGTAAAGCTACTGAGGTTTCTTCAGGATGGAAAAATACGAAGGATTGGGGATACCACGGAAGTGAACGTGGATGTAAGAATTATTGCGGCAACGAATCAGGACCTGAAGCAGGCGGTGGCGGAAAAACGTTTTCGTGAGGACCTCTTTTTCCGTCTTAATGTCATTCAGATTCATGTCCCGCCTTTGAGGGAGCGCCGTTATGATATTCCTCCGCTTGTCGAGCACTTTGTTCAAAAATATTCTTCCAGATATAAAAAAACGATCACATCCGTTGACCCATCGGTGTTTGAAGTATTTATGACCTATCCCTGGAAAGGGAACGTCAGAGAACTTGAGAATGTTGTGGAAAGGGCTGTCCTCCTGTCTGAAGGCGGGGTGTTCCGAATTTTTGATCTGCCCGAAGAATTACTACACCAAAAGGAAGGGTGGGGAGGGAAATTCGAATTCCCCATGACGCTGAGGGAAGCGCGCCGTCATCTTGAGAAGGAAATGATTCAACAAATCCTTTTGCTAAAAGGGGGAGACAAAAAAAAGGCGGCGGATTCCCTTGGGATTACCCTCCGTTCCCTCCAATATAAGATAAAAGAATATCAAATTGGAGGACTCGCAAAAGGCGGGATTAGGCGACAGTGAAAGGTGCTTCAGATTCAAGGCGTGCATGTGTTGTTGAGATTGAAGGAGTGCTTACAAAGCTGTCAGCTCAAGATCTGAAACCTTTTTTTATGGGATGGATAAAATGACTGAATATCCTATTATTGTTCAGAAGGAAGATGCCGTAGTAACGATATTTCTCAACCGCCCAGACAGGTTGAATGCCTTGACGGATGCCATGCTTGACGCCCTCGAGGGTGAAATTTCGCGCCTCCGTGAGGATACCGCGACGCGGGTTATCCTGTTGCGGGGTCAGGGAAAGGCCTTTTGTGCGGGGGTTGAAATGAAGGGAGTGACCTACAATCCCCTGAACGCGAAGACCTTTCTCGTCAAATTGAATCGTGTCCTTCATGCGCTGGAAATGCTTCCTCAACCTACCATCGCTGTTATTCATGGGGCATGTGTGGCGGGAGGGCTCGAATTGGCATTGGCGTCAACCTTTCGCATCGCTGCCTTTCAGTCAAAGATGGGGCTGCCGGAAACAGGGCTGGGGCTTGTTGCGGCCGCAGGAACGACCTATCGCCTCCCCAGGCTTGTCGGTTTTGGGAAGGCGATAGAGCTTACCCTGTTGGGGTCAATCATTAACGGGGAAGAGGCAAAGGCCATAGGTCTGGTTAATCAGGCAGTTGACGAGGATAATCTGATTTCGGTTGCCCGGGAACTCGCGGATACCCTCTGTCAGAAGGCTCCCCTAAGCATGAGCTTTATTAAAGACGCCTTTTGTCTGAATGTAACCCCGAATCGCGAGACAGCGAACATGCTGGAAATCCTTTTTGCGAGTGTCAATCACTACTCGAAGGATAAGATTGAAGGTCTCAACGCCTTTTTTGAGAAACGCTCACCAGTTTTCAAGGGGGAATAGGTAAGGATGGGTGCCGGGAGGGATATTTCGTGTGGGCTGGCGGGGTTTGGATTTTATCTCCCTGAAAAGGAAGTATCAGTTCACGAACTGGCCCAAAAGGCCGGGATTCCTGAAATCGTGGCTGATTTTGCGGGCGCGAGAACGGTACGAGAGGCAAGTGAGAGAGAGCTTCCATCAGAAATGGCTGTCAAGGCAGCCCGGGAGGCCTTATCAGACGCCGGGATATTTCCTGAACAGATTGACTTGATTATTTACTGTGGGGCAGGACTTCCAGATTATGTTATCCCTCAGACATCGGGAAATATTCAGCATGCCATTGGTGCCATGCACGCCTTTGCGTTCGATTTTGTCCAGGGATGCAGTGGTATGTTGAGTGCCCTTCAAACGGCAAAGGGGTATATCTCCCTGGATGAGGGAATTGATACAGTTCTTCTGGTTTCAGGGGACAAGTGGAGCCAGTTTACCCGATACCACGCGGCTGATTCAGTCTTTTTCGGGGATGGGGGTGGGGCGGTTGTTGTATCGAAAAAAAGCCAGGACTTTAAGCCATTGTGCTTTAATATCATTACAAATGGGGCCTATTACGATCTGTGGAGAATCGAGGCTGGGGGTATTCGGCATCCAGTTACCAAGGATTCTATCGAACAAGGGCTGCATTTCTACGATTGCCTGGATAAAGAACGGGCCCATGGCGAGTTCAAGGATATTTATATTCCTACCCTCATCCGGGGGGTCAAGGGGGCGCTCGAAAGATGCGGGTTTGATCCTGAAGATGTTGCCTATTTTGACATGGTCAATGCAAACCTAAGGGTTCTCGAAGTTGTTACAGAGGCGCTTGGAATCCCGGTGACACGTACCTCCGCCGAGTACCTGAAAAGATATGGCCATTTTGGGGCCCATGATATCTTTTTCAATCTCAACCAGGCGCGACTCGCGGGGCGTTTGGAAAAAGGTGACATCGTGGTTCTCCAGAGTACAGGTGTGGGGTTTACGTGGTCCTGTGCCGTGCTTCAATATTGAGGCATTGCATTACGCTTTCCTGATGGAACAAGGATATTTGGTCTGTTTAATCGTGAAAAAAGCCAGGCGGAAGCGGCACCGAATCTCCAGGAGTACGCCACCCAGTGTAGCATGATGCTGGGTTGATACACACGCTAAGCGCCTAATATGTTGACACATCCGGATTCGCGTGTTAAAAGTAAACGTGTGTTTAGTTTTTTAAAAGGTGCGGGTTAAGCCGCGGAATTTGTTAACATTTTAAGGAGGGAGGTTGTCGTATGAATTTTGCTGACTTTGGTAGGATTAATGCGCTGAAATATCCGGATGAGGAATTTTTTATCGAGTTGACACAATCGAAAAACCTCAGGAGATCCCTGACGTGGAAAGAATTCAATGAGCAGACCAACAAAGTGGCGAATTTCCTGAAAGACAAGCTGGGAATCCAGAAAGGGGATTGCGTCATGCATCTCCAGATGAACAGCATTGAGTGGTACGTCACCTATTTTGGTATTCTAAAAGCGGGTGCGGCTGTGATACCTCTGAATTTCCGTTTTGCCAGTCAGGATATTCAGTTTGCGGCCAACGCGACGGAGCCCAAGGCCTTTATACTTGGTGATGGGTTTTTGCCTAAGGTTCAGCCTGCTCAAGATCAGATGTCGAGCGTCAAGCATTATATCTGCGTGGGAAACACGGTGCCGGATGACATGATATCCTACGAAGAAGTGATGAAGGCAAGTGCTGAAGACATCGTGGTGGATATGGATGATGACGATATGGCGGAATTGATGTTTACTTCCGGGACAACAGGTGCACCTAAACCAGTTTGCCAGGCCCACAAGACCCTGTTCCAGATTGGTGTGGCGGTTGGTATGACGTATAACGATGGCTATGACACCACTTACCTGGCCGCGCATCCCTTCTATCACAGTGGGAGTATGTTCCTTTCATTTCCGAGCTACATGGCTGGTGGAAAGATTGTCTGCACGTTGGACCTGAGCAAGCCAAACTATCTCCTGGATGCTATCTCACAGGAAAAGGTAACCAGCGGATGGGTTACTGTACCGACTATGTCCGATTCTGTCGAGGCCGTCAAGCGGGGGGAAATTGACCTGTCCAAGTATGATTTTTCCCATACGCGTTACATCGTCATCGGGGCGCAGCCGGTGCCTCACAGCCTCTTTGAGGACATCAAGCGTCTCTTCCCATTCAAGACAGGGAATATCTACGGGATTACAGAGGGAGGTGGAGGCGGTTCCTTCAACCTCTACGATGAAGATGTTCTGAGAAAGCCGGGTTCCATCGGGAAACCAACCTTTGGGGTCGAGGCAAAAGTTGTAGATTTCGAGGGCAAAGAAGTTCCCATAGGCGAAGTAGGCGAACTGATTTTCAAGGCGCCGCGCCTCATGAAGGAATACTACAAAAACCCAGAAAAAACCGCGGAAACCGTTAAAGACGGCTGGCTGTACACCGGTGACCTTGTAAGAAAGGACGAGGAAGGTTATTACTATATTGCTGACAGGAAAAAAGACCTCATTATTCGTGGTGGCGAGAATATCTTCCCCGCTGAAATTGAGGATTTTCTGCATAAGCACCCGAAGATTGCGGACGTTGCCGTGATTGGGTATCCCCATGAGCGTCTTGTGGAAATTGCTATGGCCATTATACAGCTCCATCCGGGTGAAAGCATGACGGAACAAGAGGTTATAGACTTCTGTAAGGAAGGGGGCCTGGCGAAATATAAATGGCCTGAAAAGATTGTCTTCGCGGAGGTTCCGAGGAATCCGAGTGGAAAGATAGAAAAGCCGAAGCTTAGAGAAAAATATATCGGTAAAAAGACAACAATTCCAGCCTGAGATCAGGCTGGTAGAGGAAAAAAGGGAGGCCTTTTGGTCTCCCTTTTTTACGATGACAGTTCCGTAGAAATTTACATCTGCTCAAAGCACTTCTCAATGTGTTCCTCACTTATTCTGGATGTTGCGAGGCTGACAACGATGATCAGAATAATGGAAATGGGCAGGGCGATTACGTTTGGATCAATTACATTCCATGGAAACCCAAGAAGGGTAATTTTCCCCGTCAATGCCTTACAA